>JBFIHV010000048.1:0-11019 GCA_041601595.1 Amylibacter sp.
CAGGTATGACGCAGGCAGATGTTGACGCCGTGATGGGCGGCAACTGGCTGCGGTTTTTCGAGGAAAGTTTTGGCGCGGCCAAGGGCAAGGAAAAGCCCGAGGCCCGCGCTGCGGAATAACGGCGGTTCAGCAGGACCGGCGTAAACAATTGTTCAGGAGGGATATCGGATGAGCAATATTACGGATACTCAGGACCAGGCAACTGGTTGGGACAAGGTCGACAAGCCGCTGTTCGCGGCAACCGGCGGCGCCATGGTTTTGATTTGCGGCCTTGCGCTGATCAACATCGACGCATTTTCCGCCGCGGTGGACTGGGGTTTCAACATCTCCGCCACCTACTTCGGCCTCTACTGGCAGGTTCTCTTGCTGGCGACGTTCCTTATGGGTCTGGTCCTGTGCGTCCTGCCCGGCGGCAAGGCCGTTCTGGGCGGGCTGGCAACGCCCGAGTTCACCACTTTCCAGTGGGGTTCCATGATCATGTGCACGCTGCTTGCCGGCGGGGGCGTGTTCTGGGCAGCGGGCGAGCCGATTGCACACTATCTGTGGACGCCGCCGGTGTTCGGCGACCTCAGCGCAGACAATGCGGCACGCGCGCAGGCGGCACTTGCGCAAAGCTTCATGCACTGGGGCTTTCTGGCCTGGGCGATCCTCGGCGCGCTGACAACCGTAATGCTCATGCACTACCACTACGACAAGGGCCTGCCGCTGGCGCCACGTACGCTGCTGTACCCTGTGTTCGGTGATCGTGCGATCAACGGCCCGATCGGCCTGATCGCGGATGCAAGCTGTATCCTCGCCGTTGTCGCGGGCACCGTGGGTCCCATCGGATTTCTCGGCCTGCAGATGTCCTACGGCCTGAACGCGCTGTTCGGCATTCCCGACACATTCGCCACCCAGACAGCGATCATCGTCGGCCTTGGCGGGCTGTACACGGTTTCGGCTGTTTCCGGCCTGTCGCGCGGCGTCCAGCTGCTGTCCAAGATCAACGTCATCCTGGCCTTCGTGCTGCTGGCCTTCATGCTGGTGGCCGGTCCGACCTTCTTTATCTTCGACAACTTCGCGGGCGGCATGGGCACATACCTGTCGAACTTCTTCGACATGGCCATGTTCCGCGGCGATTCGGGCCTGTTCGGCGAACCGGGCTGGCTGGGCTGGTGGACCGTGTTTTTCTGGGGCTGGTTCCTGGGATACGGACCGCTGATGGCGATCTTCATCGCCCGCGTCAGCCGTGGCCGGTCGATCCGTTCGATCATCATCATGCTGTCGATCATCGCGCCGCTGGTGACCAACTTCTGGTTCACCATCATCGGCGGCACCGGCATCGGTCTGGAACAACTGACACCCGGCGTGATTTCAGGCCCGTTCGAAGGTTTCAACCTGCCTGCCGGCCTGCTGGCGATCACGCAGGCGATGCCGCTCGGCTTCCTGCTGTCGCTGCTGTTCCTGATCCTGACGCTGATCTTCGTGGCGACCACCGGCGACTCGATGAGCTATGTCATCGCGATGTCGATGTCGACGGACGACAACCCGTCCACCAGCCTGCGGGTCTTCTGGGGCGTGGCGATGGCGGTCATGGCGATCATCCTGATCTCGACGGGGTCGGGCGGCATCGGCAAGCTGCAAAGCTTCATCGTGGTCACGGCCGTGCCGGTGTCTCTGGTACTGTTGCCCTCGCTTTGGGACGCGCTGCGCATTACACTGGCGCTGGGACGCAAATAAAGGCTCGGGGCGGGTCGCAACCGGCCCGCCCCTGCCCTGCCAAAGATTTACGCCACCGCATTCAAAGGACCGTTTCATGACCTGTTCCGATCTCAATCCCACCCCCGAGGCCGCCGCCTTCCGCCGCGCACCATCAGAGGTCATGCGGCTGGACCGGATGGGAAGCGCACATCCGACCCGCCTGTCTTTCCTGCGGGTTCTGCTGCGGCGGTTGCAGGCCGAAGGCTGGACATTCGACCGGCCGGTCTGGGACATCGACGCGAACGGAGTCGGCCGCGCCGTCTATCGCGCCATCGGTCCGGTACGCACCTACAGCCTGGTCGCATTCGCACATGATCTGCCGGATCACATGCGGTCCGACCGGGTGATAGCGACCGCCTGGGATGCAACCTTCTGCCTCTACGACGGTAACCCTTCCGAGGCCGATCTGGACCGGTTGCAGGCAAACGTGCCCTTGCAAGAGGCAGGCCGGATCAGTTCGAAGGAACTGTCATTGAGCCGGGCCAACCGCTCGGTCCGTCTTTTCGATCACGTGCTGGAACGCCTCGCTTCCGGGCAACAGCCCGACGTTGCCGAAATCGAGGCTGTCGGTTACCTTATGCGGACCACCGCGGTCTACGGTTCGGGCAAGTTCGGCGCCGCCGATCGCGCCGACATCGCGGACCGGCCCGAACTTACCGGACCGTTTCAGGCAGAGATGCTGTCGGTCTGGCTGACACGCGCCTTCACCGTCGACATGGTGGAACATCTTGCGGCCCTGCGCGGCGGCGACCGTGCCGTCAGGCTGGACGAGAGCATCCGGCGCAGGCTGGGCGTCGGGAATTCCACAGGCCTGGGCATGGCGCCGTTTCTAGTCCGGCATCCGGTGCTTCTGAACAACTGGATGATGGCCCGCGAAGAGGCCTTGTCGCGCGTCCGCGCCCAGACGGTCGCGACACCCCACGCCATTTCCGTCCTTGGAACCGCGCTGGAAAACGCAAAACGCAACGCCGAAAGCTGGCATTCCGAGCACCCCGTTCAGATCGCCAAGCTTGCCGATCTGCGCGGCGACCTCGCGCGGATAGAGGCCCATCTGGCCAACTGGCCCGGCGAGAGCGAACACCCGTGGGACGCTCTCTGGACCTGGGGCAAGGGCGACCTGACCATCGAAGGTCAGGAAGCGTTGCTGTCGCTGATGCTGGAACCGCATGGCGCCCTGATCGACGATCTGGCGGACTGCATGAATGCCGACGAGGCTGCCGCATTCCGCATAGACGGATCGGTATCGGTCGGCGCGTTCCGCGCAACGCTGGAACGCGACTATGGCTGGGCGCTGAAAATAGATTTCCACAGGCCGGAGCAAGCCGCGCGGTTCTGGTATGTCTCCGAGGAAAAACTGGAGCCGCGTCTTGGCGACCGCTTCGCCGAAGACGGCGCCGAACGCGAGTTGCCCCTGTGTACGGCCCGCATGGCGGCGGAACTGGCGCGCGACCTGTCTGGCTGGCCCGACGATCAGTCACTGGCGCAGTTCCTGCTCGCCCACCCGGAGCACAGGCTGATGGCGCGCCGCGTGCAAATCTGCGCCCACCATCCTTTTGCTGAGATACAGGATAACCTGATAGCCGAAACCATGCTGCCCATCGACCTGCTGCGCTGCAAGCTGGCCTTCTTCGGCGCCAGTCATTTCGACCCGCGTTCCGACCGCTGGGTGCGCATCGCCCTGTTCCAGGGCGCGCCCTACCCGCAAGATCTGGCCAAGGAAAAACTGCTATGATGCCTGAACCGAACGACCCGACCCGCGCCGGAGCCCCCGTGCCCGAAGGCATGGGCGCGCGGGTACGCCTGTCGATGACCGAACTGGAAACGCTGGCGGCCAAAGCCGCACGCGGTGCGGGCCTAGCATGGGGTCTTGCCGAAGAAGCCGGTGCCGCCACGCGCTGGTTGCAGGCACGCGGATTTGACGGTGCCGATCTGCTGCTGGCCCATCTGGAACGCAACGCCGGCGCCTGCTGGCAGGATGTAGCGCCGGTCATCAAAGGGCGGACATGGAAATCGTCCGGCGGTCACCCGCTTTGCCCGATCGCCACAGGCACGACCCTTTGCGATCATGCGCCGCTTGCAGAGGGGCTCGCGGCGGGTCCCATTCTACTGACCCAGGTCGATTGTCCGGCCCTGCTGCTTCCATTTCTGTCCGGCATATCGCACCGTATGTGCAAACCCTGCGCGCTGGACTGGGCCGAAAGCCAACTTATCGTATCCGGTGATGTAATCCATTCCCGATCCCTGCTCGGACAGGACATGCTGAGCACCTGCGCGGATGTTCAGGTCAGCTTGCCGAGCGCAGCGCCGGAGGCTGTGACGCCCGCTCCGGCGGTTCGAAAGATAGCCATCGCCACCCTGCGCGGACTGGATGCGCTGGCCATGCGCACGACCGTTCCCGCTTCGGAGCAATCGCGTCAGGGCGCGGGCGCCGGCACAACCGATAACGACTAACTCAAACCTGAAAGAACCTCCCATGACACCTTTCCGTCTTGATCCGGGCCGCCGGATGAGCGACGCAGTGCGCGTCGGCAACCTTATTTATCTGGCCGGACAGATACCCGAAGACCTGAGCGCCGGTATCGAAGTTCAAACCCGCCAGGTGCTGGATGCGATCGACGCGGTCATGGCCCGCTTCGGCGGCAGCAAAAGCGACCTCGTTTCGGTGCAGGTGTGGCTGTCGGACATGGCCGATTTTCAAGGCATGAACTCCATCTGGGAGGCCTGGGTCGATCAGGAAAATCCACCCGCGCGCGCCACCTGCGGCGTCGCCCTTGCGCGCCCCGGGATGCGCGTGGAAATGGTTGCGGTGGCCGCAATCGGCTCCGAAACGGCCCCAGCCGCCTGAAACCGTGCCTTGATCTGCCTCAAGGGACCCGGCGGATGAAATTGCTACACTGGCGATCTTCAACCACCGCGTTTTGATCGGGAGGCCGAACCAGAAGGGCATGGACAGGAACCGTCAGGAACCCGAAAGGGGAGCGCGTGACAGGGACGCCGCTTTGGAGCAGCGCGTCCTGTTACTTGTTCAAACCCTGGCGCGCGAAATCAATCCCCAGCGCAAGGTCCAAGCCGCACCGGGCTCGTCGCTGCAACGCGATCTGGGTTTCGACAGCCTCGGGCTGTCGGAACTGCTTTTGCGCACTGAAAAGGAGTTCAAGGTCCGCCTGCCCGAAGACCTGATCGCCCGCGTCGAGACGCCCGCCGATCTGGCCAGCGAAGTTGCCGGCGCCGGCCCGACGACAGCAACATTCCTCAAGGAAAAGGCCGCACAGCTTCCCGAAGTTCCGGTCGAGGCGGTTCCGAATGCGGAAACGACGCTGACCGGCGTGCTTGACTGGCATGTCCGGCATCATCCGGATCGCCCGCATATCCTGCTGTCCGACGGATATCGTGAAACGGAAACAATTACTTACAAGGATCTGGCAGAGGCCGCCGGCCGGCTGGCGGGCAGCCTGCGAAAATTGGGGATCGCACCGCAAGCGTCGGTTGGCATCATGTTGCCGACGGGGCGCGACTTTTTCGAGGCCTTTTTCGGCGCGCTTCTCGCCGGATGCGTTCCGGTGCCGCTGTATCCGCCGATGCGCTTGTCCATGCTCGAGGAACACCTCCGCCGCCAGATCAAAATCCTGCAAAACGCCGAGGCGGCGATCCTGGTCGTGCCGCCCGAAGGCAAAGCCATGGCAGGTCTGGTCTCGGGGCAGGTTGTAACCTTGCGGCATGTCACGACCGTCGCCGATCTGCATGCGATGGACGTCAAACCGGCGTCCGTGGAACGGCAGGCGGATGACCTGGCCCTGCTGCAATATACGTCGGGCAGCACCGGCGATCCGAAGGGCGTCATGCTGACACACGCCAATCTTCTTGCCAACATACGCGCGATGGGAACGGCGCTGGAGGCGTCATCGAAGGATGTCTTCGTCAGCTGGCTGCCGCTTTATCACGATATGGGCCTGATCGGCGCGTGGCTTGGCAGCCTCTATTATGCGGCCCCGGTGGTGATCATGTCGCCGCTGCGGTTCATCGTCCGCCCTGAAAGCTGGCTTTGGGCGATCCACCGCAACTCCGGCACGCTGTCGGCCGCGCCGAATTTCGCATTCGAACTCTGCGTCAACAAGATCGACGAAAGCGCGCTCAAGGGCCTTGATCTGAGTTCTCTGCGCATGATCTCGAACGGGGCTGAACCCGTCAGCGCCGAAACGATCCGCAAGTTCAACGAGCGGTTCGGGCCCTATGGCCTGAAACCCGAGGCGCTGACGCCGGTCTACGGTCTGGCCGAAAATGCTGTCGGGGTTGCATTTTCGCCGCTCGGACAAAAGTCCGTGATCGAAAGGATCGACCGCCGTTCCCTGTCGCAGGACGGCATTGCCGCACTTGCCGGAGACGACGACAGGAACCCGATGTCCTTCGTTTCCAGCGGATTGCCCCTGCCCGGCAACCAGATAAGGATCGTAGACCGTCTGGGCCGCGAGGTCGCCGAGCGGCACCAGGGACGTCTGGAATTCCGAAGCCCTTCATCGACAGACGGGTATTTCCGCGATCCGGAAAGGTCACAGGCCCTGTTTCACGACGGCTGGCTGGACAGCGGCGATCTGGCCTATGTCGCGAACGGATATGTTTTCATCACCGGCCGGATCAAGGACATCATCATCAAGGGCGGCCGGAACATCTATCCGGAAGAGATTGAGCAATCCGTCGGCGACATAGAAGGCATCCGCAAAGGCTGTGTCGCCGCCTTCGCTTGCCCCGATCCCAAAAGCGGCACCGAACAGCTTGTCGTCGTGGCCGAGAGCCGCAGCCTGGATGCACCGGCCTTGGCCGAACTGCAGTCGAAGGTGGGCGAGAGGGTGACCGACCTGCTGGGGATGCCTGCCGACCGGGTCATCATCGCGCCACCGCATTCTGTGCCGAAAACCTCGAGCGGCAAGATCCGCAGATCGGGCACGCGGGAACTTTTCGAGACCGGCAAGCTGGGCAAACCGGGTCGCGCAGTCTGGATGCAGGTCCTGCGGCTTCGCCTGACGCGCCCGCTGACACGGATGCGGCAACTTGCGGCAATGATCTCGGACCTGACTTACGCGGGTTGGTGGTGGGGCGTCATTTACGCCGTCGGGGCGGTCACATGGCTCGGCGTGCTGGCCTTGCCAAAACGATCGTGGCGGTGGCGCCTTGTCCGGACCATGGCGCGGGCTTGCCTGCGTTTGCAGCGAATTCCGCTTTCGGTCGCAGGAAAAGAACGGCTCGAATCCGACTGCCGGGTTATCGTCGCCAATCACTCGAGCTATTTCGATGTGGTGGTGCTTGCCGCCATCCTGCGCAGACAGCCGGTTTTCATTGCGAAGCAGGAATTGGCGGGCCAGCACGTTGCCGGACCTTTCCTGCGCAGGCTTGGCGCCCGTTTCGCGGAAAGGACTGCCGTGGAAGCAGGGGCGACCGAGGTCGAGGCGCTCGTGCGCCTCGCAGGCGCCGGCGAATGTCTGGTCTTTTTTCCCGAAGCAACCTTTTTCAGGGAGCCGGGGCTGCTGCCCTTCAGGCTCGGCGCCTTTTCGGTCGCCTGCGCCGCAGATGTGTCCGTCCTTCCGATCGCCATCAAGGGAACGCGTTCAATCCTCCGCGGCGAGCAGTGGTTTCCGCGCCGGGGATCCGTCAGCGTCACCGTGCTGGAGCCGCTGAAACCGTCAGGGAAGGATTTCGCTGACGTCGTCGCGCTGCGTGACAGGGCGAGGTCGGTCATTCAGGCGCATTGCGGAGAGACGGCGGTAGAGGACAGAGTGGTGGTTTTTGCGAAGGAAGGCGACGATGCAACATCCGGCTGATCAGCACCCGCAAACAACCAGCGCCGTCAGCCCAAGCGGCGCCCCGCGGGCCGGTCTGGCCGCATGGTGCCTGTACGACTGGGCGAATTCCGCATTCCCGACCGTCATCACCACCTTCATATTCGCCGCCTATTTCACCCAGTCCGTTGCCCCGACGCCGGTGGAAGGCACCGTCTTATGGAGCCGCGTACTGATGTTTGTCGGCCTGGTCGTCGCTTTCATCAGCCCGCTGCTGGGGGCAATCGCCGACAACATGGGCACGCGAAAACCCTGGATTCTGGTTTTCGGCACAATCTGCTGCATCATAACGGCCCTTCTGTGGTTCGTGGAGCCGTCGCCGGAATTCCTGCCTGCCGCGCTGATCATCTATGCCGCGGCGGCGATAGCTTACCAGTTCGCGATTGTGTTCTACGATGCCATGCTGCCGCATATCGCCCCCGCAGACAGGCTCGGGCGCATATCCGGTTGGGGCTGGGCGTTGGGTTATCTTGGCGGCATCCTGTGCCTGTTGGGCTGTCTGTGGATTCTGCGGGGCGGCGGGGCGGAACTGTTCGGGCTTGATACCAACCGGGCCGAGCCGGTACGCGCCACGAGCGTTTTCGTAGCGATATGGTTTGCGTTCTTTTCCGTGCCGCTGTTTCTGCTGACGCCGGACCGTGCCGCCACAGGCCTGGGCCTTCGGGCCGCGACGAAAGCCGGCATTCGGCAATTGCGCGGAACGCTCCGCCTGCTGGAGCCGAATTCGCCCGTCGCGCGTTTCCTGATTGCACATATGTTCTACAACGACGGCCTTGTGACACTGTTCGCCTTCGGCGGCATCTTCGCAGCCGCCGAATTCGGAATGGAGCCTGCCGATATTCTGGTCTTCGGCGTGGCCCTGAACATTGCGGCGGGCGCGGGCGCGGCGGGTTTCGCCTGGATCGATGACGCCATCGGCCCGAAGCGCACGATCCTGCTGGCACTGTCGGGCCTGATCCTGTTCGGCGCCGGCCTTATCCTTGCGCGCGCAGACTGGCAGTTCTGGACCTTCGCCGTAATGCTCGGGTTCTGTGTGGGCCCCGCACAGGCTTCCGGCCGTTCGCTGATGGCCCGGCTTTCGCCGAGGCATATGGAAACCGAAATGTTCGGGCTCTACGCGCTGGCGGGCAAGGCGACGGCCTTCAGCGGACCGCTGCTGCTGGGCCTGATGGTGCAGTGGACCGGTTCGCAGAGGGCCGGAATGGCGTCGGTCCTCGTTTTCCTCTTGCTCGGCGGCCTGGTCCTGCTGACCGTCCGCGAACCCCGGCTGGAAACATGCTGACACCTTATTTCCCGTTTCTTGCGAACCGCCGAAGTGGCGAATTTCGAGAACTCACCCATCCACGCGCCGGTTCCGGCGACAGTTTCAGGGGGCTTAAATGACTGACTTCAAGACAAGAAAAATAAACATACCGGTTTCCAGCGGATCAATCAGCCTTGACGGAGACCTCGCCGGTCCGCCCGCCCCGAACGGGCTGATCATATTCGCCCATGGCAGCGGCAGCAGCCGATTCAGCCCGCGCAATCGCTTCGTGGCGTCGGAACTGCAGCGGCAAGGATTCGCCACGCTGCTCTTTGACCTTCTGACGGAAGACGAGGCCGCGGACCGCGCGAATGTTTTCGATATATCGCTTCTGGCCGATCGCGTCGGCGATGCCCTCAGGTGGGCCCTGTCCGATGCCGCGACGGCGAAGCTTCCCGTCGGGCTGTTCGGGGCCAGTACCGGCGCGGCGGCGGCGCTCGTGGCAGCGGCAAGATTCCCTGAACGCGTCGCTGCGGTGGTTTCGCGCGGCGGGCGGCCCGACCTTGCGGGAGACGCGCTGAAAGACGTCGCTGCCCCGACCATTCTGATCGTCGGCGGCAGGGATCATGGCGTGATCGAGCTGAACGAAGCCGCCTGCGCTCGGCTCGTGTGTCACAAGAGACTGGAGATCGTTCCCGGGGCAACGCATCTTTTCGAGGAACCCGGCACGATGGAAGCGGTTGTCGACCTTGCTGTGCGATGGTTCGCGGAGCACCTCAAGCCGGAACAGGGACAATGAAGACCCCGACCCGCAGCCTGCGCCTGTTTCTGGCCGGCGACGTCATGCTGGGTCGCGGCATCGACCAGATACTGCCGCATCCTTCCGACCCCCGGATATACGAGGATTATATGGCGTCGGCAGAGGGCTACGTCCGTCTGGCGGAGAGGCTGAACGGCCCGATCCAGCGCGCGGTGGGATTTGACTATGTCTGGGGCGACCTGCTGACGGAGGAGGCCTACCGCCGATGTGATTTGCGCATCATCAATCTGGAAACCGCCATCACGACCGCCACCAAACCGGAACCGAAAGGCATCAACTACCGGATGCACCCGAAGAATGCCGGCGTCCTGACTGCGGCCTCGATCGACGTCTGCACGCTGGCCAACAACCACTTGATCGACTGGGGGCGCGAAGGACTGGTCGAAACATTGGAAACACTGGAAGCGGCCGGAATCGCGTCGGCCGGGGCCGGACGCTCGGCCCGTCAGGCCGCGGCGCCGGCAAAGCTGGAAATCGCCGGCGGCGGTCGCGTTCTTGCCCTGGCTTTCGGCTGCCCGACCAGCGGCATCCCGCGGAACTGGGCAGCAGCGGATGAGGTGGCAGGGATCAACATCCTGCCGCGGACGCTCGATGCAACCGTCGCAATTGTCCGGCAACAGATCGAGGCGATCCGCGGACCCGGCGATGTCCTTCTGGTTTCGATACACTGGGGCGGGAACTGGGGTTTCGAAGTGCCGGCGGAACAGCGCAGGCTGGCGCACGCCCTGATCGATGCGGCCGGCGTGGACATCGTCTTCGGGCATTCCTCGCACCACGCGAAGAGTATCGAAATCCACGGGGGCAAGCTCATCCTCTACGGCTGCGGCGACTTCATAAACGATTACGAAGGCATCGGCGGTTACGAGCAGTATCGCGGCGATCTTGCGCAGGCCTATTTTGTCGAGGTGAGCCCTGTCGACGGGACCCTGACCGGTCTGGAAATAAAGCAATATCAACGGCGCAGGTTCCGCCTGAACAAATCCGGCAGCGCGGCAACCGACTGGCTCGCAAATGTTTTGAAGGGCCCTTCCGCCGATGGTGCGCCGGAGTTTCTGAAAGCGGATGAGCACACTCTGCGGCTTGTGTAACGCGGACGGAAACGGGAACAAGCTGCCGGGTCAAATGAGATTACGGGGTATTTTTCGGCGGTCCGGTGTTTTGAGCCTTGGTCAGGCGAGTCATGCACATGTGCCCGCTGACAGAGGATTGCGTCATTTGACCGAAATCAAAGCGCTGTGCCTCCATCGTTCATAGAATTACCGGATATTTCAAACTGACATTCGGGACGTCGCAATGAAAGAGAGACCTAAGATCTGGATTACCGCCGCAGTGGCTGCGCTGGGCATATTCGCAACCGCAGCGGCGGTTTCCGGCCACAGCGGCGC
>JBFIHV010000049.1:0-11006 GCA_041601595.1 Amylibacter sp.
CGGTCAATACGCCAGCACGGACCGATCGGTCAGCGGTAGCCGGGGGCGACACAGAACGCGGCTTTTGCCATCGCGGCGCCGTTGTTACAGTAGCGATGCGGTGTGCCTTCGGGCAGGTACAGGCAATCGAGGGGGTGAAGCTCGAACCAGTCATAGGTTTCGGGCAGGTAGACATGCAGGCATCCCTCGAGCGCGAAGAGCACTTCGTCGCCCGGGTGCTGCTCGACCTCGGCCATGACCGAGGGTCTGAGCGAAAAAGTACCGGCAGTCAGCGCTTCAGTCGAGGCGTAGAGATTCATCAACACCGGGTTCTTCTCACCGAGGATGAATTGCAGCGCCGTATCTTGTTTGAGCGTGACCATCCGACCCTGCTCATAGCGATCGTGCAGATCCTTAAGCGCGTCCGTCGGCCACTTCCCGAGCAGGTCGGTTCTGCCCTCCCGGCGCTCACGTATCCCGCGTTTCTTCACCGAGGACTCGATCTCGGGTACGTTCGCCGCGCGATCCTGCGGCGCATACCAGTCCAGGACAAACACTTCCTCCGTGCCGAAATTGTAGCCATAGTGAAAACGCATGCCACGCCAGTACACTGCCTCGCCGGCACGGGCGACAGCGACATCACCGGATTCGGGATCCTGAATCGTCAGTTCTCCCTGGACGACATAGTAGTATCGGTCCTGGTCGTAGAGTGGGCGCCAGGTCTTCGAGGATCCGAACGATTCGCCGGGAGCGAGCTTGTAGATAAGCCCCGCCAACCGGTCACCGCGGCCGTAGACGAGGTCCGCCACGAAATGGGACTCCTCGTCCCCCCACAGAAAGCGCACAGCGTCACGGTGGGGAACAAGGGTAGGTTCTTTGAAATGGCGCGCGTTCTTTGGCGCCTGAATTGGTGTGTTTTCTGTCATTGGTCTTTGCCTCCCGGAGCAGCTCTGCACAGTGATCACCACCAGCATATGCAGCAACATAGCAAAACCTGGCTGAACAAGATGCCGTCACGCGCCGGATCTCCGGCGCTTTTGGGCAAAGGGGTATCTGGCTCATTTGTGGAAATATATGGATTCCGCCTGAATGCAGCATTCTTTTCGGGATGGATCGTCGATCACGATTGCTGACGTATATCCGGATTTTTGAACCGCACGAAATATCGTCGCCGCGAGCCCCGATGGAATTCCCTACGATGGCTCCAAGGCTTCAATTTTGCCCATGTCAGTCACAGGCCGAGCGCGCGCTTCCGCTCTGCGCTCCAGGACTGGATAATCCGGTCGAAGACGATCGCGAGGGCCGAGATGCTCAGCCCCGCCACGAGGCCGCGACCGGAATCGCCTTGGCTGAGGGCGATAAGCACGTCCTGTCCGAGGCCCGGTGCGCCGACCAGCGACGCGATGACGACCATCGACAAGGCCATCATTACCGCTTGGTTGACCCCGAGTGCGATCTCGGGCAGGGCGATCGGCAGTTGCACCTGCCAAAGCATCTGCCAGCGCGTTACTCCCATCATCCGTGCCGCCTCGGTCAACTCACCGGGAACATTGCGGATGCCGAGCTCGCCGTAGCGGATGGGCGGGACGATCGCATAGAGCACGACTGCAACCAGTGCGGTGAACTCGCCGACGAGAAAGACCATGACCGCAGGGATCAGGAACACGAAGATCGGCATCGTCTGTAACGTGTCGCAGATCGGCCTGACAATGATGGCCGAGACGCGATCGTTCAGCGCCGCCCAAATGCCGATGGCGGAGCCAAGTAGAACGGACAGGGCGACGCCGACAGCGGTGATCTCGAGCGAGACCATCGCCGACTCCCAACTGCCAGTCAGCAGGATGAAAAGCATTCCGAGAAGGGCCACCAGCGCCACACGCCGGCCGCCGACCCACCCACCGACGGCGGTCAGGACAGCGATCGTGAACAGCCAGGGCGTGCCAACGGTTCCGAAATAATAGTAGACGGCCAGTACTCCGAGACCGAGTGCCAGTGCCCAGCGCCGCGCGAGCAGGAAGAACAGGCACCCGAGGGACACAGCCGAAATGTAGACATAGGTGACCGCCGGGCTCATCTCGATACCCCAGACACTCGGCCGCACAGCCTGCGACAGCCCGGTCTTCAGCGGCAGGAGAACGAAATAGGTTGTGTAGGTCTTGAGCGCCGAGGTGACGGGGAAGGAAACCACCGTAAACCAGTCCAGTGCCGCATCGAGATGCGGCGCAGGGCGCACAACCCACTCCTCGGGGTAGAACCTGAGCGCCGGGACGACCCAGGCGGCGGCAATGCTCGCGACGCCGATAACGAGGAACGCCACGACTGCGGCGGCGCGGCCCGCTTCGAAGCTATTGTTGCTTCGCCCGGCAAACCCGCGACTGACACGGTCCATCGTCATCGCCAGCAAGGCGATCACCAGCCCGGCAACGATACTATGACCGAACTTCGCCTGCTTCATCGTCTGGAAGACTTCGATGCCAATGTCGCTGACACCGCCAACCATGGAGGCGATGACCACCATGCTGAGCCCGGCCATGATCGTTTGGTTGAGGCCGAGCAGAATCGTCGGCATCGCGGAGGGAATGAGCACCCACGCCAGAAGCTGCTTCCGGTTCGATCCCGCCATCAGGCCCGATTCCACGATCTCCGGCGAAACCCGCTGAAGTCCGTGTACCAGGGCCCGCACCATCGGCGGGATCGCATAGATAGCGCTGGCGACCACCGCAACCATCGGCCCGATGCCGAACAACGCCAAGATCGGCAGCAGGTAGGCGAGCGTTGGAATCGTCTGCATGAGGTCGAGTAACGGCTGAAGCAGCCGCCACACGCTCGGCCACCGGAACGCGGCGATGCCGAGGAGCAGCGCGACGACAACGGAAAGAGGAACGGCCACCGCTATGAGCGCCAAGGTGACCGCAGACGGCTCCCAGAGACCGGTGACGACGATGTAGAGGAAGGTGAAGGCACAGAAAAGCGCCAGCCGCGCCCCTCCGGCAAGATAACCGATAGAGGCGGCGAGAAGGACGACCGTCGGCCAAGGCAGCGACTGCAGGGCAGTCCTGAATTGATTGAGCGGCCATGCGAGAAGAGTGGACAGCGCCCGGAAGACGCCCTTGAAGATGTCGGCGAACCACGACAGTGCCGCAGTCAGCCAGTCGGCCAGCGGCACCAACGCCGTGGATGGAGCCGCGCCGACCATACCGGCTTTTGCCGCCCCGAGGATCAGCAGCGCGCCCCCTGCGACAAGCGCCAGACGCGCCCAAGGCACACCGGTCGGACGGCGAAGTTGCTCAGATGGGAAATTATGCACGGCGCTCGCCTTCAGCTTGTTCGGCGGAGCGCTCCGAGCGCCCCGTCTAGCGTCACCCGGCCGATGATCACCCCGGATTGGTTCATGATCTGCAGCGGCTCCCTGCGGCCGCAGAAACGCTGGAGCAATACGTCGAGCGTCTCGTCTTCCGAGACATTGTCCCCTGCATCGACCGCGCCGACGACGGGTTCGAGAATGTCGCGCGCAGTAATGATCTTCTCGCGCGGGACCTCACGGGTAAAGTCGGCCACATAGGAATCGGCCGGATTCAGGACCAGTTCCGCCGCCGTCCCGATCTGCACAACCTGGCCGCCGCGCATGATCGCGATCCTGTCCGCCAGCCGCAAGGCTTCCAGGAAGTCGTGGGTGATGAACACGATTGACTTCTGCAAGAGCGCCTGCAGCCGCAGAAATTCGTCCTGCATCTGCCGCCTGATCAGCGGGTCGAGGGCGCTGAAGGGCTCGTCAAGGAACCAGACATCCGGCTTCACGGCAAGGCTGCGCGCGATCCCGACCCGCTGCTGCATGCCGCCGGAGAGCTCACGGGGATAGCTGTTCTCGCGACCGGCAAGACCGACCATCTCGATGGTCTCGATGGCCCGGTCGATGCGTTCGGCGCGACCGACGCTCTGGACGCGCAGCGGGTAGGCCACGTTCTCCAGCACGGTCATGTGCGGCATCAGACCGAAGTTCTGGAACACCATACCCATCCGGTGCCGGCGCAACTCGATCAACTCGGACTCTGACAATTTCAGGATGTTCTGTCCGTCGATCAACACTTCGCCGGCCGTGGGCTCCACCAGCCTTGAGAGGCAGCGCACCACGGTGGACTTTCCCGATCCCGACAAGCCCATGATGACGAAGATCTCGCCGGGATGGACGTCGAAGCTGACATCGCAGGCGGCGGGAACGCAGCCCTGCTCGCGCATCACCCTTGCGACCGCGCCGGTGTCGCCGGTCGCGGCTCGTCGGGCGGCCTCGAGTGTGTCGGCCGCATCGGCACAAAAAACCTTCCAGAGATGACGACAGCTTATGCGCGGTTCGCTAGACATCGTACCCTTCGGAGAAGCGGAGGGGATGCGACCAGATGCGCGGATGCGGGGGAGGTGACCCCCCCACCCGCGCGGCCGGATACCTCGAGGAGTTCATTCTTGGAGCGCGGCGTCGACCCACGGCTTCCACACATCTTGGTTTTGATCCACCCACTCCTTCGCCACGTCTTCCGGCTTCCGGTCCTCCGTCTCGATCGCCTTGGCCATCGGCCCCTGCATGTCGTTGGTCATTTGATAACCTTGAAGGAATCGATAAGCCGTCGGCCATTTCTCCTTGAGTCCGGGCCATGCCAACTTCGATATCTCGATCGTGCTGCCAGTACAGTCAAACGACTTGCGGGTATCGATGCCAGCCTCCGCGGCCTTTGCGCAGGCTTCGCCCTCGTCGTCCAGCTTGACCCGCTTGAGGTCGAACTCGGTAACGATCCAGGCAGGCTCCCACCATTGCAGCAGGATCGGCTGCTCACGCAGGGCGGCCGACTTCAGTTCTGCCGCTGTCGAGCCCTCACCGCCCGACGGCAGCGCTACCAGATCGAGCCCGAGCGCATCAATCCACTTCTGCGCGTCCGGATTCCATTCGGCCGGGTAGTCCAGAAGCCGGCCCTTTGGGTCCGTCTCGGGCGTGACGAACATCTCAGCGCAGTCGCTGAGCGCTCGCCAGTCGGGCAGGCCCACGCACTTTGCTTCCACATAGGCGGGGTAGTACCAGCCATCCGATCCTACGAGGCCGGTCGGGCCGAGCTTCACAATTTCACCGGCTTCCGTCGCCGCATCGTATTGCGGGGCGAGCGCCTGATACCAGTTCTCCAGAGAGGCCGTGATTTGGCCCTCTTTCATCGCATCGATCATCGGCACTTGGACGGTCTGCAGAATCTCGACGTTGTAGCCCATCCGCCTCAGGATCTCGGCTGCGACTTCGGTGGTAACGAACTGTCCCGTCCAATCCAGCCTGCTCAGCACGATGGGATCGGTCGATTCGGGCACAGATTGCGACTGCGCCGACGTCGCCGAAAGCGCGACGGCTGACAGGATCGCGATAAGGCCGGATCCAATAGGTAACTTCATGTACGTCATCGGCGTAACTCCTCCTTCTGAGACCGTTTTATGTCGGAACGTTCAATTTCGGGCTGCCGCCCAAATCCTCTGGCACCCACTTATCATCTCACCTGCAGGGAGGGACGAGTTGCCCATTTACGCCACGCTGATGACATTTTAGTTCAACGTCGGCTGCGGTCACCCGAGGCAGCCCCAGCATTGGGGGGCCATGGGTCGGAGACGAGTACTCCGCTGGCTTCGACAAGGGAATAGTCCAGACGACGGTCGCTTCCGGGCTGTCTGCGAAACTGATGCTTGTAGGTCCGGCAAAAGTAGGACATCGACGAAAAGCCAGAGGCCAACGCGACCTCTCTGATCTTCAGGTCAGTATTCCGCAAAAGTCCCTGGGCATGCTCGAGGCGACATTGCAGATACACTTGGCTCGGCGTCTTGTTGAGCAGTTGCCTGAACTTGCGTTCGAGGGTGCGCTTGGAGACGTTCGCCGAACGGGCGATGTCGGAGATGCTCGAGACTGTCTCGATCCGCTCCTGCATGACTTGGATTGCCTTGGTCACGTTGGGGTCGTTCACGGGCGCCGGGTCGGCGGAAACCGGGAGGGCAGGATGACTCCTGCTTCCGCCGCGGACGTGCATCAGGCGATCGGCTACGCTGGCTGCCAGCGTCGCCCCATGCGTCTTCTCCAGGAGCGCGATCATCATATCGAGCACGGCGGCACCGCCTGCGCAAAGAAAACGCCGCCCCTGTATCTCGTAGAGGTTTTCCGACAGGGTCAGCCCGGGAAACATTTCCAGCAGGGCGTCAGCACTTTCCCAGTGAACGACCGTTCGGACGGTCCCGAGAAGGTCGGCAGACGCCAGCAAGAACGCTCCGGTGTCGACGGCACCCAGAGAGGCCCCGTGGCGGTCGAGCCCTCTCAGCCAGTTCTTGAGGCGCCGATCGGGCGGCGGCCAAGGGTCGAACCCCGAGAACACGATCAGGCAAGATGGGTCGTCCCCGCAGGATGCCGCAGCCTTGGCATCCGCAGGTATCGACATGCCGCAGCTTGCCCGGGCGGGGGACCCGTCGGGCGTGTAGATCTGCCAGCTATGGTGCCGGTGGCCGAGCAGTTGGTTCGCGAGACGCAGCGGCTCGAGTGCGCTGAAGAGAGCTAGCATCGAGAAGCCCGGCAATAGCAAGAAGCCAATGCTCCGCGGTAGACCGCCATTGCATTCTGCAGTCACCAATGTTCCGCTCCGGTTCCGAAAGTTTCTGCGGGAGCGAGCTTGTGGACAAGCCCCGCCAACCGGTCACCGCGACCGTAGGCGAGGTCCGCCACGAAATGGGACTCCGCACCTCCCCACTGGTGGCGCAGCGCGTCATTGCCGAGAACAAGGGCAGGTTCTTTAAAATAGAGAGCGTTCCTGGGTGCCTGATTTGGTGTGTTTTCTGTCATTGATCTATGCCTCCCGGAGCAGCCCTGCACAGTGATCACCACCAGCATAAGCAGCAACATAGCGAAACTTCCCGGCCGAACAAGATGCCGTCACGCGCCGGATCGCCGGCGCTTTCGGGTAACGGGAAACCTTGATGGTCAGCATCTCGGTCATACCGACCGAAGGGCTGGCGCGCGCCTTCGATTCTTCTAACGTCGTCACTGGCAGTGGCTGGAACTTGAGAGGCTGCTCTGGGACAAAGGGCGTGACCCTTACACAATCGCGGCATGGGACGTGAAAAGGTGGAGGATCATTGGCTCTGCAATGATGGAGGAGCGCGCCGCCCTCAGCACGCGTGACCTGCCACGAGATCAGGCTAGGAAGCTGTTCCCCAGCCGGGATTTCCATTGAGGAATGATTGTTCACACCCTCAAACGCAAAAAAGCCCCCGCTTTTCAGGGGGACTCGTCAAACGTTGAGGTGGCGTTGAGGTAAAACGCGCCTGTCTATAAACAAGTGCTTTTGTCGGAATCTAACCATTTGTAAAAGTTATATATTTTGGTTTCTGGAGGGCGCAACCAGCGTTGCCGAACTTATCTGCGCTGTATGCTTTAGGAAGTGACCGGGAAACTGAGAGCACCTCAGAAATAGGCGGATTCCAAAGAAGACACCATAGGTTGGGTCATGCCGGCAGGTATGGCCATCATGTTGCCAATCGAGTTTTGTATATAACCGAAGTTTCTGGCATTATCTGCATACGCGAGAGGTAAGACATGTCGAAGCTGCAAAAAAGCGAAGCAAATTTGCCACTAATAGATCTATTTGCCGATGCCGAGCCCGGCGGCGTCGGCCTCGTGCAAGCGGGCTTTATTCCCAAAATGGCAGTTCAACATAATTGCTGGTGCTGCAACAAACAGCGAGAAAATCATTACATCCTTTCGGGTATCGAGTTCGACGTAGTCGAATGTCATAACCCCCCAAACTCGGCTTCAACCGCCAGTGTTTATTCCTTCTTGATCGGCCCAGGAAAGTCGAAAAACCGCCCATAACCGCGGTTCGATCAAAGAAAAGAGCACGGTAGATTGGATGTTGAAAGCGACGATGAGTTTCTCGCATCAAGCTCTGTAAGCGGCTCGCCAGAATAAGTGTTCAGAGTTCGAATCCAGTTCCCACCGTCTGACGCCACCGGTCAAATCAATCCTCTCAGAAACGGGGCCGCCACACATGACGGCCCCACCTGTTGTCTTCGGACTCAAAAGCCTTGGCTCCTTAGCTCGCCAGCAACTGCTTGAGCTTGTCGTCGATAAAAGTCACATCTTCAGGGTTGGTGCCTGGACCGCCCGCAAAATGACCCCAGATTGAAGGCACCGGTATCAGCTCGGCATCAGGCATGTTTGCCACTTCGAATTCGCTGTCCGCAACCGGGAAATACAGGTCGGTCTGACCGGGCATGACATAGGCCTTGGCCTTGATCGCTCCGAGCGCTTTCTTCAAGTCGCCTTTGAACAAGTCGTTATCGCTGATGTCGCCGTTCTGCCAGGTCCAGGCCATGGTCAGCAGGTTGTTGGCGTCTTTGGGCAGGAAGAAACCTTCCCAGAAGGCCACTAGGAAATCTTCGAGTGAAGAATAGCCCAGTGTCTTGAGGTCCAGCTCGGCGCGGTAGAAATCCTGGGAGAAGCCCCAGCCGGCATAGACCCGTGCCATGGCGCGCAGGCCTTTTTCCGGCTTTTCCTTGTAGCGGCCATTTTCCCATGCCGCATCGGCACGCAACGCGGCCTGGACACCTTCGAGGAAGACGAAGTTATGGCGCGAACATTTGGCCGAACCGCAGAACGGTGCAATGCGTTCAACCATGTCGGGGAACAGCGCCGCCCAGTGAAAGGTCTGCAACGCGCCCATCGACCAACCGGTGACCATCTTGATCTTCTTGATCCCGAATTTTTCCGTCACAAGACGATGCTGCTGAATTACGTTGTCATAGGCCGTAACATTCGGAAAGCGGTCGGCATTATAGGGTTCAGGAGTATTCGAGGGCGAGGATGAAAGACCATTGCCGAACATGTTCGGGATGATGATGAAATACTTCGCGGGGTCCAGCGCCATGCCGGGACCTACCAGCCATTCGTTGTCGTAATGCTGACCCGAGTACCAAGTCGGGTAGACGATCACGTTATCCTTTGCCGCATTCAGCGTGCCGAAGGTCTTGTAGGCCATTTTGCAGTCACGAATTGTTGCGCCGCGCTGAAGCCGGACATCGCCCAAGTCAAACATTTCGTAATCAATTGTCATGTTAATTGTCATGTTAGCTTCCTTTTGATTGGAGAGGCCGACGCGGAAATCCGCATCGGCCCGGTTTTTTGTTCGTGGCTCAGGCGCGGGTGGACTCGCCGGTCAGCTTGCTCAGAATATAATAGAGGATGCCACCCACTAGACCGGCCGATATCGCGGTCGAAAACTGCGGAGCGTACCATTCCACAATGAATGCCACTGCCGAGCCACATGCCCAGGCCAGAAAGGCGGTCCCGCGCCAATCGGTGTCGATGCTGGATCCTTTACGTACGATAAACTGGTCCACAAGGATGATTGCCCCGATCGGCGGAACAAGGATACCCAAAAGCGAAAGCCACTGGATGAAGAATGCCCAAACGTTTGTGGCGGCGACAATAATCCCAATTGCTCCCAAGATTATCGCGAGGAGGCGCATATGGCTCCCCAGAATGCGCGACCATCCTGTAGCCGCGTTATAGAGGCAGTGTGCGCACACCGACCCGAGGTTCGCGTAAAGGAACAGGAAGGCCAGAGCGCTAAGCCAAGTCAGTTGTTGGGCGTTCATGTAACCGAACATGTTGTCGCTTCCGAAGGGATTCGCATCCGGAACAGCCAGCGCAGCAGTCATCACGCCACCGACCAGCATAGCTATCAGGTTTGCAAAAGGAAAGGCGCTGAAGGTCGCCACAAGCGAACTGGCGTCGTCCTTTGCCCAGCGGTTGAAGTCGGCGGTCACGGTGCCAGCGTCGATGAACAGCGCAATTACGACCGTCAAGCCGACACCCATCGACATGCTGGCCATACCGTTGTTGCCGGGATAAGCCATGATGGCGTCCCAGCTGCTGGTGCTGGCGGCATCGCCTGCGACCCATAGGCCCAATACGACGAATAGTGGCACCGAGATTGTTCCGATGATATGCAGACCCTTTACGCCAATGAAGGTAATTCCGATATACAGGAGCCCCGCGATCACGGTCATCACGACGTAGTTCATCTCGTAGGTACTGCTGACCAGCGCCCCGGTAATGCCGGTCTGCACCGCATACCATCCCAATAGCAGGGTCGAAAGCAGCCCTGAGGCGAGGACGTACCCTTTCCGCCCGAACACGATACTGGCAAGCAGGGCAAAATTCATGCCTTTGCGCGATCCGAGAAGGCCAAGCGCGCCAACATAGCAAAACATGATCAGGTTGCCGATGATCATAGCCTTTAATGCGTCTGTAAAGCCCATGCCAAGCACCAGAATCGAGCCTGTCATAGCTCCCGTGATAATCATCGGAAAGCCCATCCAGACCACGGATACCGAGAACATGCTTCGGCGCGCGCTAGCGGGAACGGGTCTGTGTTCGAATTCCTCACCCAGAGCGTGATCCAGTTCCTGCTCCAGATGCTCCAGCGCTTCGGGCTCGAGATGTTTTTCTGATTGCGTCATAATTTTCTCCACTGTTGTTGCCCAGTTCCTAGGTTTCTTTGATTACAGCACGCGGCAAAACGGACCATGACACTGCCCCGTAATTTCGGGAACCAAAGGGTTTGTGGGATTTGCGAGTGGGCTAAGCAAATCTTCACAATGCCGATACAACGGTTCGGTGATTGATCGAATTGGCCGAGAAAGAACAAAGGCCGCTCCAACATCCAACTGGATCGTTGTATGAGAGGCCTTTTTGCCCTTTGAAAAGAACGCGCATTTGAGTTCTTATTTAAAAATTCTGGTTTCTTTTTGGATAAAATGCAAGAAAATAAATATGTCCTCACAGGGAAAGCGCCGGCGACGCAGCGAGTGCGCTGAAATCCGGCAGCAGTGATCAAATTTTGTGCGTTTTGCAGCTTTTGGGCGGCGATCTGGGCCGGCGGCTGTTCCGGCGCTATTTCGTCGGCTTGACGGCGCCGAAATTGTTCAGAATACCGTCGGCATTTATGATGGCTTGGGCA
>JBFIHV010000050.1:0-10969 GCA_041601595.1 Amylibacter sp.
TCCCGCACGCCTTTGCGGGAAGCGTTGAAGGTCCTGTCGAAAGAGGGCCTGATCCAGTTGAATGTGAACCGGGGAGCGATTGTCGCCCCTGTGACACTGTCGGACCTGCAAGAGGTATTCCCTGTGCTGGCGGCCTTGGAAGGCGCGGCGGGGGAACTCGCCTGCGAAAAGATTTCCGACCGCGATATCCAATCCATACGCAAGGCGCAGGCCCGCATGGAGCAGGCCTTTCACGCCGGAGACCGCGGCACCTATTTCAGGTACAACCAGGAAATCCACACGCGTATCCTTGATGCGGCGGACAACCCGACACTCGCCAGCCATCACCGCAGCCTTTTCGGACGTGTCCAGCGCGCGCGGTTTCTGGCAAACCTGTCCGACGAACGCTGGCAGACAGCGGTCGAAGAGCACAAGGAAATCCTGTCGGCGCTGGAGGAAAGGGACGGGGCGAAGCTCTCTCTCATTCTGCGACGTCACCTTGCCGGCAAACTCGCCGCGCTGACGCTGGCATTGCAGGAAACCGCCTGAAACACGTTGAAAGGACCTTCTGTCGTGACCCCAGATGCCGATGGCGGAACCGGCGGTCTTCCTCTAAACTGGGACTGTGAAATCCGCCGGGACCTTTCGGCGACGCCGGGGGTGGCGGCGGTGTACTGTTAAGGGGAAAAGATTATGAAAATCGGATTTATCGGGCTTGGCAATATGGGTGCGCCGATGGCGGCCAACCTTGCCGCGGCGGGGCATGAGGTCACCGGGTACGACGTTGCCGGCACAACGGCCGACGGCGTCACGACCGCCGCCAGCGCGCGGCAGGCCGTAACAGGCGCCGAAGCAGTCATAACGATGCTTCCGAACGGCGCGATCTTGCGGTCTGTCTATGCTGAAATCGTCGAATACGCCACGCCGGGCGCGGTGTTTGTCGATTGTTCCACGGTCGACGTTGAAAGCGCGCGCGCCGCGGCGAGCCTCGCGGAATCGAAGGGGCTTCTGGCCGTCGATGCGCCGGTGTCGGGTGGTGTCGGGGGAGCTCGGGCGGGCACACTGACCTTCATGGCGGGCGGCTCCGAGCAGGCATTTGCCAAGGCGGCGCCCCTGTTCGATATCATGGGGCAGAAGGCGGTGCACTGCGGCGCGTCGGGCGCGGGCCAGGCCGCCAAGATCTGCAACAACATGATCCTGGGCATCACCATGCTGGGCACCTGCGAAGCCTTCGCGCTGGCCGACAAGCTGGGCCTCGACCGGCAAAAGCTGTTCGATGTCGTGAGCACGTCCTCGGGATACTCCTGGTCGATGAATGCCTATTGCCCCGCGCCGGGAGTAGGGCCGGATTCGCCGGCGGATCACGATTACCGGCCCGGATTTGCAGCCGAGCTGATGCTGAAGGATTTGCGCCTGTCCCAACAGGCGGCCGAAAGCACGGACGCCGCGACGCCGATGGGTCGGGCGGCGGCCGCGCTCTATGAGAAATTCGTCGAAAAGGAAGACGGCGCAGGCAAGGACTTCTCTGCGGTGCTTCCCTGGCTCGAAGCGAAAGGGCGCGAGGGCCTGTAAGGGAGCCGTGACCGAGACGCTTCAGTCGGTTTGCACTCTTTGATGACGTCAAGCGGATACAAGAGCATCATGATGTTCAGGGCCAGACCGTCGCGAAAGACAGCTTCGTGGCGATCGTAAACAGAATTGCATAGAACAGAATGCCATGCAGCAGGTGACCCGGCGTCTACCAGTCCACGAAGTGTTGTGAGTTTTCGGCGCTCATGGTTCGGCCGTGCCAGAATTTGACACAGCCACAGGTGCAGATCGGAACCCTGCCCATCAGGAACAGGACGGTGATGACCGAGGGAACGGTGAACCCGTTATGGAATCTCTAGTTCGCGGGCCTCGACAGGTCGTTGATGACGTCGATGTTCAGGTGAATGCGATTGCCCTGCAAATCGATTGTTCCCAAGCCCTCGATCCTGCAAAGGTCGATCAGCCGCAGAATGAAATGGCTGTGCGCGCACTCGGCTTCAATCTGCTCCCGCGACTTCCGGTCCGCATCGATGGTCACGGGAAAGCCTACCCCGTCTTCATCATAAAACACGAAGTCATAATCGCCCAGACCGCCGTCATCATATCTTATATGACCGTTGAGCGTGACTTCGGCCTTATCAAGTCTCTGCAAATACCCCGGCAGGCTGACAGGTTCGGCAGAGGAACTCGTCGCCACGCCGATGACCGCAAAAATGAAACATGGTACTTTCATCGTCATCGCGGACTCTTGTGCGGCGAACGGAGTTGTCGGCCGGCGGGCCGAACGCCCGGACGGTCCGGGCATTCCGCCCGGTTCGGGCAGCGTTCAAAGATGTATTTACCGAACCACAGGATTGAGTTCGGGGCGCGGAGTCAAGATTTTTCCAACCGGTTCGCGCGCGGCCGGGTGCTGCCGGCAACATCCGTAGACACCCGAGGGGCCCGACGCTGAGGCAAGCAGAGCGCCGGCATGTCGCGGCTGGCGCCCTGCCCTTTGCATCTACGCTATGGAGTTTCTCTGATGCCCCGTCAGCGCAGCACGAGGACGGGTATCTTGCTGTAGGCGATCACTTCCGCTGTCTGGCTGCCCAGGACCATTCGGTTCAGGCCGCGGCGACCGTGCGAGGCCATTACGATCAGGTCGCATCCGTTCTCGGTCGCGGCCTCGATGATGCCTTCGGCCGGATGACTGTCGCGGATATGCAGGGTCTTGCATTCGATGCCGTGAGACTTTGCCGCCTTTTCCGCCTCGGCGAGAACTTTTGCGGCCGTCTTGTCGGCGGCCTCCTCGTACACCTGGATCGGATTGGTTACACCTTTCTCGAAATCCTCGGCCATGTCGAATCCCGACCAGCTCTCGGTTACTGTCAGGATGATGGCCGAAGCCCCGGTCTTCTTGGCCAGCTCCGCGCCGTGGTCCACGGCCTTGAGCGCCAGATCAGAACCGTCGGTTGCAATCAGGATATTACGATACATCAACTTCTCCTTGTATGAGAGGCATCAGGTGCCTCAAGTTCTTGGCACGTCCCTCAGACGAACGGTAACATCGCAAACTCTATCAGCCGCTCAGCGAATGGGAAGATATTTTCATCCGGTGTTCCGCAAAGGGCCCCTGCACTCAGCGGCGGGCTCCATTTGACCGGAAGGAAAATGCGTCCTTTGCCCTTCCGATTTGCCTTGGCAGCCCATCCGGCAGGCATGTAATCCCAAACAGCCCGGGTTTCGCAAGGTCGGACGGGAACTGAAACCTGTTCCGGTATCGGATTCCGGAGCATGGCTGCCGTTCGCAAAGGATTGGTGCCGAAGCCCCCGCCCGGCCTTGTTCTGAACCGTGCGTGCGGTTACATCTGGGGCAGAATTTTCGGAAAAGGTGGCATTTCATGAAATGGTTGTTGCGAATTCTGGGTGTCCTGATTCTGGGTGCGGTCGTCTTGGCCGTTGGGTTGCTTATGCTGCCCGGCGACCGGATCGCGCAGGTGGCGGTCGACCAGCTCAGGGCCCAGACTGGCCGCGAAGTGGTCCTGAGAGGCGAGACCAAGGTCAGCTATTATCCCGTTCTGGGCATCAGCACCGGCGCTCTGGAGATCGCGAATGCGAACTGGTCCCAGACGGGGCCGTTCATGGTGGCCGACAGCCTGAAGGTCGGCGTGGACCTGATCTCGCTGATCGGCGGCGAGGTGAAGATCACCGGGCTTGAGGCGGTGAATCCCGACCTGCTGCTCGAAAAGGCCAAGGATGGCCGCGCGAACTGGGAACTTGGCGTGGACGGCCTTGCGCCCTCGGGGCAGCCGTCCGGGGCCGGCAACGCGCTGGCCCTGTCGCTGGACCGGGCGCTGATTACCGGCGGGCGGCTGCGCTACCTCGACCATCAGGCGGGGAATGAGGTCCGCGTTGACGACCTGTCGCTGGACCTGCGCTGGCCGGAGTACCGCGGCGGGGCGACATTCGATATTTCCGCCAGACCGCAAGGCGCGTCGCGCCTGCAAATCTCGGGGGACGTCGCCGATCTGGCCGCACTGATCGAAGGTGAACTGACCAAAGGCAGGATCGAGGCAAGCGCCGATGGCGGAACGGTGACTTTCGACGGACATGTCGGCGTGCCCCTTCAACTGGTCGGGGCGCTGACGGCGAACCTGCCGGACACATCCGCTTTTCTGGCCGCATTGGGGGTTGCCGGCGTGGACCTGCCTTCGGGCCTGGGGCGCAAGGCCACTGCCGAGGCTGACCTGACACTGACCGACCGCTTGGCGCTGAGCCTGCGCGGGCTGAAACTGACGCTGGACCAGAACAGGTTCAAAGGTGACGTTGATATGGACCTCAGCCTGCCGGTGCCGGAAGTCACGGCAACGCTGTCGGCCGGAACACTGGATTTTTCTTCCGCTGCAGGGGGCGGAACCGGCGGCGCATCGGGCGAGACAGCCGCGGCAGGCTGGTCGACAACCCCGATCGATGCCGGCGCCCTGGGAATGTTCAACGGCCGGATTTCCCTCGCGGCGCAGGGCCTGCGCTTGGCTGGGCTGAGTTTCGGCGCGGCGAACGTGTCCGCCACAGTTGATCAGTCCCGCGCCGTCGTCGATCTGGTCAAGCTGGAGGGGTATTCCGGAACGGTCACAGGACAGGTCGTCGCAAACAACCGCAAGGGGCTGAGTGTCGGCGGATCGCTCAGGGCCAGCGGGGTCGAAATGCAGACCTTGTTGACCGATCTTGCGGGGGTCAGCCGATTTACCGGTCAGGGCGAGGCGAATGCGGAAATTCTCGGGGCCGGCAATTCGGTGCATTCGATCATGAATTCGTTGTCCGGCAAGGGCGGAGTCTCGATGGGGCGGGGAACGATCAGGGGGATCGACCTCGACAGTCTGATGCGCACCGGGTTGCCAACCGGCGGCACGACGGTATTCGACAGTATGACGGCGACGTTCACGGTGGAAAACGGGAACCTGTTCAACAATGACCTGCTTCTGAAGCTGCCCGTCATCTCTGCCACCGGCGAGGGCCGTGTCGGTCTGGGGGCGCGGGACATCGACTATCTGTTCACCCCCAGGACGGGAAGCGCTGACGTGGAAGGCGGCGTCGTGATCCCGGTCCGTATTCGCGGCCCGTGGTCGGACCCGCAAGTCCGGCCGGACATGGAAAAGGCCATCGACCTGAATCTGAAGGAAGAGAAGGACGCCGCCAAGGCGAAGGCCGAGGAGAAGGTGAAAGAGAAGCTCAATCTCGAAACCGGCGAAGGGCAGAGTGTTGAAGACGCAGCGAAGAAGAAGCTGGAGGAAGAGGTGATCAAGGGGCTGAACAGGCTGTTCAAGTGATCGGCTTGCGGAAACGGGCACCTTTGAACATCCCGAGCGTTTGGCCTCACAGGGCTGACCCCAGGCCCTTCGCGTGGGCCGTATTCGTTCCGGGACATTCAAAGGAAGTTGGTAGCGGGAGAGTGTCCCAAACCATGTTGTTTTCATTAAATAAAAGCGGCCTAATACCAACAACGGTACCAACACTTTTAATCGTTATTGGGACGCATCGGGACGCATTTTCGCGGGGTTCACTTCGGAGTTGCCACAGGTTCTCCTGCGGAATCCTGTCGGGAAACCGAATCAAGACCAGGCATCCCTTCACTCAGATACGCTCCGAAAACGAGCCTATCTCCCTCCATGGCGATGCCTTGGCATCGAAGGGCACCGAGATGCTGACATGGCCGGAACGCCTTGTGCCGAGTTCCTCGATGCGGTCCCGGTCGAACTCAAAGAAGCGAAAGTTCGAGGACGACAGCCGGACCACCCCGAGAACGAACAGATCCAGGGCCCCGGAGGGGATCGCGAACGTCCATCCGTCTTCGGACTCTTCGGCCAGCACCACGTGGAACGAATAGAGCGCGCCCTTGATGATCGCCGTCAAATCGACGAGGCCATTTTTCGAGGCGGCGTCATCGTCGTCCGGGAAGGCAGGATGGCCCCCGTCCATCTGGATGCAGCCGGCCACCACGTTGACGACTCCATCGACCGTTGCGTCGCGGAGCCTGCGCTGCTTCTCGGGGATGGCAGGATCGCTGCCGACGGAGAGCCATGCCTCGTCGACTTCCAGGATCTGCGCCAGCATGGACATCGTCCGCGGCCTTGGCCTCGCCTCCCCCGCAAACCACTTCCGGACGGTCTCCGCCGTCAATGCATAGTCGAATTTCTCGTCGAATTCATCGACGAACCATCCGAGGCGGCCGAAGTTCGGCTTCGGCACATCACCATTGCCGTCGCAGGCAAGGTGCATCCGCTGCGCGAAGTCCGCATGCGGGATTTTTTTCGATGCCGGCGAGGCCATGATGCGGTCATCCTGTGGTGCGTGGCCGGCTGATGCACAGCCGGACGTTCCTGAAGCAATAAAATAACATTATTCACTCATAACGTGAATGTCTATCACTTATTTATCAAATCGACGCCGATGTGATTTTCGGGCGCCGCTCCGTGCCCCCGGACGGAAGCTCGATCGGCGCGAAGGCCCCTGTCGTGTGACCAGAGCCCACATGTAAGGCACAATAAACGTTAATGTATCCATTTACCCTTCGGTTCTGTTCGCGACGGAAGCCTTTCTGCCGGCTCCGCCGACGAACAATTACTTAATGTTGCGGCAGCTTTCCGGAAATCTGAGAGCACATCCAAAGAATCCCGTTCGATTATTATTGCACGGGAAACGTGTCTATGACATACAATGAAGTCTGGTTTGACGAAAATCCACAGGAGCGGACATGGCAGACACGACGAAACGCGGCGCAGGTGACACACGCGGGGCCCGAATTGGACGGCCGCCGAACGATCTGGACGCCCGGGAATACTGGGAAACTCCGCTGCACGCGCTTCTCATCAGGACGATGCGTGAGGTCGAGCCGCCGGTCATCAAGGGCGAGCGGATCGACGCCGCGGCTCTGGCCGCGACATGCGGCGTCGCGAGATATTCCGTCAGCAGATGGTTCCGGCGCCCCCGGATATCGGCGAAAGCGGCGAACAAACTCGTCTCAATCCCGGAAAGTAAATTGACCAAAGAAGACATTCTCCCTTTCGTACTCGACTGATCGGTCCAAAATGACTCCCAATTTACCGTTAGACGACGTTCTTGGTTGCGTGTCCCCTCTGGTCGGCTCAGGCGCCGCCCTGCACTGGCTCAGGCCGGCGCAGAAGGCCCCCGCCAGCAGCGACTGGTCGAACGCCCCCAGGCAAACGCTCGATACCCTGCGCGGCTCGCATCGCGAGAACGCCAACATCGGCATACGTCTGGGGAAGCCGTCCGAAACCGGGCTCGGCCACCTCTACCTGATCGACCTCGACGTGCGGGACGAGTCGCAGGCCGACGCCGCCCTGGCTGAACTCCGCCGCATGTGGCCGGAGTTCGAGTCCTTCCCCTACGTGGTGAGCGGCTCCGGCGGGTCGAGCCGGCACTACTACTTCACCTGCGACCAGTTGTTCCGGTCCCGCAAACTCGCCAGGTCCAAGACCTTCTCCATGGTCTGGGATGACGAAAAACAACGGGAAGTGAAAAAGAACGACTGGGAAATCGAACTGTTCGGCACCGGCAAGCAGGCCGTGATACCGCCTTCGATCCATCCCGATACCGGCGAACCCTATAAATGGGGCCGCGAAATCGACACGGACTTGCTCGGTCTGGGCCTCGGGCCGGTGATTTCGGGCGATCTGGTCAAGTCGTGGGGCGCTTCGGAGGATGTGGCCGACGCGGAGGAAGACGAGGACGATCTGTTCGGGATCGTTAAAAAGGCCCCGATCGACCTCGACGAAGAAGAAGTCAAAGCCATACTCGCGGATCTCCCCGACTACTGGCCCGACGACCGGGAAGCCTGGGTGAAAGTGGGCACCGCGCTGCACCACCAGTACGAGGGTGGTAACAAGGGGTTCACCCTCTGGTGCGAATGGTCCGAGCAATCGGAAAAATACGACCAGAAGGATCAGGAGCGGGTCTGGACTTCATTCAAGGGTTCGAAGAACCCCGTCAGGATGGCGACACTCATCCAGGCGGCGAACCAGAACAAGCTGGCAAAAATGCACGCGGGGCCGGAGGATGAGGGTGCCGATCCCCTGCTGGCGGAATTGCTCGGCGATGTCGCTGAAACCCATCAGTTGCCCAAGGTCAAGATCGACGAGAACTGGACCTCCTATCTGCAGATCACCGAGGACGGCAACGTCAAGAGCACGCTGCCCAATATCCAGCTGATCGTCGCCAATGATGTCAGGACCGCGGCGATCATTGCCAGAAACGAGTTCTCGCAAGAAACCGTTCTGTTCAGATCTCCCGGCACGTTCAAACTCAGGAAACCCTCCCCCAAGCCCGTCCGGCAGTTGCAGGGTGACATCTGGAAGGTCAGGGATAAGGTCAATGGCGACACCTGGGACGACCGGCACGATTATCCTATCCGCACGTTCATAGAGGCCCCGCAAAGGCAGGGTGGCTACGGCATCAAGGTGTCCGATCGGGATATGAAGGCCGCGGTTGAAATGGCCGCCGAGCAAAACGCCTTCCATCCCGTCACGGACTACCTTGAGCGGCGGGTGTGGGACGGGGTGCCTCGCGTTGAGACCCTCTTCGTGGATTACCTCGGGTACGACGACACCGCCTATCACCGCGCCGCGGCAAAACTGACCTTGCTCGGCGCCGTTGCCCGCGTCTTCGAGCCAGGGCACAAGTTCGACTTCGTTCCCATCCTCGAAGGATCGCAGGGTAAGGGTAAATCCACATTCATCCGGACGCTCGGCCATTGCTGGTCGGTCGAACTCAGCGGCGACTTCCACGATACTAAGGAAATGGTGGAAACGATGCAGGGTGCATGGGTGTTGGAGATCCCGGAACTGCAGGGCTTCTCCAAAGCCGATACGACGATCCTGAAAGCCTTCATTTCGAAGACCTCGGACAAGGTGCGCCTGTCCTACGACCGCCGCGCACGGGTGTTCCTGCGCCAGTGCATCTTCATCGGCTCGACCAATGACGGGGAATATCTGCGCGACACGACCGGCGGTCGTCGCTTCTGGCCGATCGCCTGCAAGATCGAGGGGGAAGTGGATAACAAGAGACTGAGGCGCAATCTCGACCAGTTGTGGGCCGAGGCGACACATCTCTACAAAGAGATGCGGGCCGGACACCGGGGCGATCTGCCGCTGTACCTGGCCGACAAGGGAGCTCTTGAGGAGGCCGAGGCGCTGCAGGACAGCCGGCGGGTTGCTTCCGCGGAAGAGATTACTGCCGGAGAGATCCAGCTTTGGCTCGACACCCCGATTGGTGCCGAGTTCGACGACCTACCGGGTGCGGAACCTCAGTACAGAAAAGAGGTCTGCATCAAAGAGATTTGGTGCGAGATGTGGAACCGCGATGCAAGTCAGTTGGATCAACGCCAGTCGCTAGCAATCGGTAAAGCGCTTCGCATGATCGATGGCTGGGAGTTTGTCGGGACACGCAAGACAGAAAAATACGGCCAACAAAAGGTCTTCAGGAAGGTCAAGCAGCGATGAGCTGCAGGCCAAAGGAGATCACGATCGACTGTGAGAGGGCCCTCGCCACTGTAAGGAGGCCAAACCGCAGGGCTGGACGAGAACGAGGCTGTCGCGTTAACCGAGGGCCCGGCGGGGGGCCCTTTGGAGGTTCGTGGCCGCGCCTCCACCCACCAAAGCCCTTCTGCACGCCCATCCCGAACCTGAATGTCCTGACAAAGCCAGCGCCGCCCGGAATGCTTCGGGAGGCGCTTTTGCGACCACGCTCCGGTTTCTCCGCACCAGTTTGAAGTCCAGACCCGAGACGGCCGCCCGTCGAAACTGAGCCTCGGACAGCTTGATGGATCCACACTTCTGTCTCGTGCAGCCGGCATGGCAACTCAGCACTTCGCGCCTGACCTCCTCGTAAGGCAGCTGCGTCCTATAGGACCGCGCCGCGTTGAAGAACGACCATCCGACGCCGGTGGACAGGTGCCGCTTCACGAGGCCGTATCGGGTTTCACCGTTCTTCACTCCGATCATGGCCACCACGTTCAGAGAAGACAGCAGGCCCGACTGCACCAGATACTGCTTGAAATGGCAGCCGGTCACGCCGGAGTGGAGACCGTAGATCCTCCGGGGTTCATCGGCGCCGGCCATGGCCGAGAGCAGGCTTGCGCTGCGATCGAGCGGGAGCTTGCCGAAATTTTCAGGCTGAAATGTCGGTTTATAAAATTTTGAATATGACCGATGATGGGCTGTACGCAATCATCGCATAGGTTCCATCATCGCGTACAGTCGATCATTGCATAGGTTCCATCTTCTGCTCGACCAGGTTACAACCGCTCTCTGAGACGGTTACAGGGTAAGTTATTGTTTTATATAGATTTATAGTGACTTACAACCGCAGCAACCGGAAAGCCGCCGTTTCGTAAAGTACACGCTCAGGGGTTTTTCGTTTTTCCATTGTTTTTGCTTTAGCTAATTCATTCCTTTACTCTCAAAGAGAGTCTTTTGATAAATATTCGGTTGTTACGGTTGTGGTCTTAATTAATCACTACAAAACAATGACTTGCCCTGCAACCGTCTCTGCAACCGTCTTTTATATGCGGTTGTAGCGGTTGTAAATTGCGTACAGTCCATCATTGCATAGGTTCTATCTTCTTTAGATGGAACACGCGCCCAAATTCAGAATTTGCAGATTTTCAAACAAATCATGATAATACGTTGACTCTTTCAATTTTTCAGGAGATATGTAGCGTTATCCTTTATTAATGTAATAAAAACATTAGGTTACTGCGAAAAATTTCAGATAGCGCGAGATTCGGGGATCAGCGCCCCCGCCCCAAGCTGCCGGCGGCTGTAAGGACCCAAAGCCAATTCCTCAGCTTCGGAGATTTGAGCACACAACGGCCAGTTTCTCGGATCGGCGCGATTTACGGCGTCGAGTGCTTGGCTTCAGGCTCATAACCTGAAGGTCGTAGGTTCAAATCCTACTCCCGCAACCA
>JBFIHV010000051.1:0-10863 GCA_041601595.1 Amylibacter sp.
CGGTTGTTCAAAAAGTACCTGAAAAAGTCGCCCGGGCAGTTTTATGCCAGCCTGCGCGTCAAACACGGCCGGGCGCTGCTGATAGAAACAAGTCTCTCGGTGGAAAAAATATCTCTGGCCGCAGGTTTCAATACTGTTTCGCAATTCGGCCGCCGCTTCAAAAAGGAATACGGAGCGTCTCCGAGGAGCTACGGCCTGAAGTCATAAATACATAAACATATGTTATGCAAATATCATAACTATTAATTTTCATTATAAAAATTTACGCAATAAAGTAACGATAGGCTCATCACATTAACGGAGAAAATAAATGACCGATGACATGCTGCACGTTATGGAATGGCACAATGGCGAGAAGGATTACTCCCCCTTCTCCGATCGAGAGATGGCGCGTCGCCAGAACGATATCCGGGGTTGGATGGCAAAAAATGACGTGGACGCGGTTCTGTTCACGTCCTACCACTGCATCAATTACTATTCCGGTTGGCTTTATTGTTACTTCGGCCGCAAATACGGCATGGTCATCGACCAGAACAACGCAACGACGATTTCCGCCGGTATAGACGGCGGACAGCCCTGGCGGCGATCGTACGGCAACAACGTCACCTACACCGATTGGCGCCGGGATAATTTCTATCGGGCGGTGCAAAGCCTCACGAAAGGCGCGAAGCGGGTCGGGATTGAATTCGATCACGTCTCGGTGGATTACCGGAACCTCATCCAGGACGCGCTGCCCGGTGTCGAACTGGTCGATGTCAGCCAGCCCGCGATGTGGCTGCGTACCATCAAGTCGGAAGAGGAGCACAAGCTGATCCGCGAGGGCGCCAGAATTTGCGATGTCGGCGGCTGGGCCGTCGCGGGCGCCATCAAGGCAGGTGTGCCCGAGCACGAGGTCGCGATCGCATCGACGAACGCGATGATCCGCGAGATTGCGAATTCGTTTCCCTTCGTTGAGTTGATGGATACCTGGACCTGGTTCCAGTCCGGCATCAATACCGACGGCGCGCACAATCCGGTGACCAACAAGATCGTCAATTCCGGCGACATCCTGAGCCTGAACACCTTTCCGATGATCTTCGGTTACTACACGGCGCTCGAACGCACCCTGTTCTGCGATCACGTCGACGACGCCAGTCTCGACATCTGGGAAAAGAACGTCGCGGTTCATCGCAGGGGGCTGGAGCTGATCAAGCCCGGAGCGCGCTGTATGGATATCGCTATCGAATTGAATGACATGTATCGCGAGTGGGATCTGCTGAAATACCGGTCCTTCGGATACGGCCACAGCTTCGGCGTCCTGAGCCACTACTATGGTCGAGAAGCTGGCGTGGAATTGCGCGAAGACATCGATACGGTTCTGGAGCCGGGCATGGTTGTCTCGATGGAGCCGATGGTCATGCTGCCAGAGGGCATGGCGGGCGCCGGCGGGTATCGGGAACACGATATCCTCATCGTCGGCGAGAATGGCGCGGAAAACATCACCGGGTTCCCGTTCGGTCCCGAGCACAATATTATTTCGAACTGATGAGAGGTTTCCCCGAACTGGCCCGATCTGTTGCAACAGGTGTAGCGGTCGCTGTCACTACAGCACTCCTGATCACCGCGTTTTCATACAACAGCCGGTTCGGGGTATACCCTGCGGATCACAACGGTTTGATATGGATGATCCCGCCGCGCGAATAGTTCGGTGTAGCACTTCAATTAGAGTTCGAGTGTTGCTGATGCAAAAGCCGCCCAAAGGGGAATCGCAGTTAAAGACAGCGATGAAATGCGCGCGCGGCGAAATGCATCCGACCTCCGACCGCATCATGACAATTTGGGAATTGTATTGCAGATAAACGTGATGGTCCGCACTCATCTCCGCGCGGGAAGATTTTTGGCCACTTCAACGAAGGCGCGCACCTGTTTGCTGCGATTTGATCTTTTCCATGCCAATATTGTGCGACTTCTAAATTCCGGGTCGATGATCGGCCGGGCCTCCACCGAGCGCCCCAGAAATCCGATCAGGCTTTCGGGATAGATGGTGACCCCCAGACCGGCAGCAACCAACCCGAGAAGGGCAAGCGTATTCGACGCTTCGACTTTCACGTCGAGTTCGATCCCCGCTACGCTGAAAAGGTCACTCAACCGCCTGCGATACTCCCCCCATTCCCTCATGTCTCCCAGGATCAGGTCCTGACCGGCCAGATCAGCCGGCGTCATATGGAATTTGCGTGAAAGCGGATGGTTGAGAGGCATCACGACATAGAGGACTTCAGAGGAAAGGAGCAGGCTGTTGTACTCCGGATGCTCGAATGGTCCGATCATGTAGCCGATGTCGATTTCGTCATTGGCCAGCGCGAGTTTCTGACCTTGGGTTCGGATATATTGCAGCGCGACGTCTATATGCGGATGCACCTGCCGGAAGCGCGCAATTGCAGAGGGCATCAGTTCCGTTGCCGCGAAGGCCATGTACGCGATGCGGAGATGTCCCGACTTCCCCTCGGCAATACGGCGCGCGCTTTCGACCGACTCTGCATAGCGGGTCATGAGATGGGCATTATCCTTGTAGAAGGACTGCCCTGCCTGGGTCAATGCAACCTCGCGCGTGGTGCGCTCCAGAAGCTTGAAACCCAGCGAATGCTCGAGTTTCTGAATGCGTCGGGTAAGCGCCGACTGGTCCAGGCTGAGTCGCTCGGCGCTGCGACGGAAGTTCAACTCCTCCGCGACAATTAGAAAGGATTGTATGGCATCGAGCCCCGCAGGAACGTTCATCAAGACACTTTCGATTGATGCAATTCACGCATTAATAAAGGCTGACACGGCAATTCCATGAAGTCAAGCGACAGGCGAATATACGTGGGTGGCGGCAATCGAGATTTCGGTTTGACCTCAACATTACCTCAGTGCCGGTGGAAAACCTGGCCGAACGTCAAATAGGAGAACAGCATGAGCGACGTGGACCACAAGGAATTGGATCGGCTGCTGCAGCAGGCTTTCGATGCAGCATCCGAACTTTATCAGCAACGCGGATTTCAGCGCCGCGTCGGCTTTGGCAAGCGCCCGGCGCTCGTCAGTGTCGACCTTGCCAACGCCTGGACCCGTCCAGGCAATCCCTTCACTTGTGACCAGGAGAAGATGGACAACGAGATCATCCCGGGCATGCAAAAGCTGCTCAAGGCTTTTCGCGCTGCCGACCTTCCCGTCGTACACGTGACGACAGCCTACGAGATCACCGACCGGGACGCATCCTTTACCGATATGGGGCTGTGGCACAACAAGATCCCGGTAGATGTCGTGGATATCGCAAACAAGGATCTCTGGGCTATCGACAGCAGGATTGCGCCTGTCGATGGCGAATACACCCTTCTGAAAAAGCGGGCGTCGTCCTTCCACGGCACCGAGCTGGCCGGCATCCTGCGTGCCAGCAATGTAGACACAATTCTGGTCACCGGTGTCACCGCTTGCGCCTGCGTGCGGCAGACCATTTGCGACGGGATTGCCGACGGCTTCCGAACCATCGCGGTCAAAGAGGCGATCGGTGACCGGGTTCCTGGCGCTGTGGCCTGGAACCTGTTCGACATAGACGCGAAGTTCGGCGACGTCCACACGGTGGACGAATGTGTCGCCTATATTAACGGTCTCTCCCAAGGCCGCGTTGCCGCTGAATAGGCCGGGCCCTCGTTCCCGCCGGTTGCCGATCAGTCGGCGGGAATTCACTGCACAAGCAAGGCCGGGGAAATTACGCGATGATCAAGTCTCTATTTACAGAGCCCCGCACCGGCCATGCTGGCGACGATCGCCGTGCTGTTGAATTTACCGGACATTCTGCTCTGGCAAACCGAAGCACACGGCTGAACACGAATTTCGCGCCCGAAGCGGCGCCAACCAACTGGAGGATGAAATGGCAAGAATTGGCGTGGATGTAGGCGGGACGAATACCGACCTGGTGCTCGAATGCCCTCAGGGGGTTTACTACCACAAGGTTCCCACGACGCTGAAGAACCAATCGATAGGGGTCGTCGAGGGTGTTCAGGGCATCTGCCGGATGGCCGGTATCGAGCCATCCGAGGTCGAAGCGATCGTGCATGGGACAACCACGGCGACCAACATCACCATCGAGCATAACGGCTCGGAGTGCGGGATGCTGACAACCGAGGGGTTCCGCGACATCCTGCATATTGGGCGGCACAAGCGGCCCTACAACTTTTCCCTGCATTTCGATGTGCCCTGGCAAAGCCGACCGCTGGTCAAGCGGCGCAATCGCATCTCTATCGCCGAACGTATTCTGCCGCCGACCGGCGAGGTCGAGACGCCGCTGGATGAAAAGGCGATCCGCGAAGCCTGTGCGCTGTTCCGGAAGCGGGGAATCAATTCGGTTGTGATCGGGTTCATGTTCTCGTTTCTCAATAACGCGCATGAAGTGCGCGCCAAGGAAATCGTTCTGGAAGAGATGCCGGATGCCTATGTTACGCTGTCTTCGGAAGTGGCGAATGTGATGCGCGAATACGAACGCTTCTCGACCGCCGCGATGAACAGCTATGTGGGGCCGAAGACCTCGTTCTACTTGCGTGATCTGGAATCGAGGCTGCGTGAGGCCGGGGTCATGTCGAAGCTTCGCATCATGCAATCGAACGGCGGCGTCTCGACTGTCGAAAGTTGCGCAAAGCGCCCGGTCCGCATTCTGATGTCAGGCCCGGCAGGGGGCGTTATCGGCGGCGCTTCGGAAGGCGAAATGGCAGCGGTTCCGAACATCATTACCGTCGATATCGGCGGCACCTCGGCCGATATTTCCACGATCCCCGGCGGCACGGTCAAGATCATGAACCCGCGCGACACCTATGTTTCAGGCCACCCGGTTCTGACGCCGATGATCGACCTCGTCACCATCGGCGCGGGGGGCGGATCGGTCGCCTATGTCGACGAGGCCGGCGGCTTCAACGTCGGGCCGCGGTCGGCCGGATCGGAACCCGGCCCGGCCTGCTATGGGCGCGGTGGCGTGGAACCTACCGTGACCGACGCGCAGATCGTGCTTGGCAGACTCGACCCTGACATGGCATTGGGCGGCGACCTTCAGTTGGATGCGGACCTTGCAAGAAAGGCGGTCGAGGAGAAGATCGCGAAACCCCTTGGCATGACGGTGACCGAGGCGGCTCTGGGAATTGTCCGGATCATCAACTCGAACATGGCGCTGGCGATCCGGTCCAATTCGGTCGCGCGCGGAGTTGATCCACGAGAGTTCTCGATCATGCCCTTCGGCGGGGCCGGCCCCTTGCATGGCGTGGCCCTGGCCGAGGCGATGTCGGCGCGCGACGTCATTGTCCCCGTGGCGCCGGGGATCACGGCGGCGGTCGGCCTGCTCAAGACGGATTTGCAATACGACCATACCGAGGCCGTCATTACCGAGTTGAACGCTGCAACCGACGCCCAACTCGATCGGATCAATGCCGCGGTCGCTGACTTGCGCGACCGTGTGCACGCGGAACTTGATGCCGACGGCATTCCGCGCGACCGGCAGACTGTGAGCGTCGCCGCCGAGTGCCGCTATCACGGACAGGGGTTTGAACTGCGCGCTGAAATGCCCGAGGGCCCGGTGACGCAATCCAACAAGCACACGATTACCGACAGTTTCCACGACCAACACCAGCTTGACTACGGCTACAGCTACAGAGAGGCGGAGGTGGAACTCATAACTCTCCGCGCCATCGGCACGGCCTCGGTCCGCAGAATCGAGATTCCGAAGATCGCGCAGAGCGACGGATCCAGCCCCGACCGAGCGCTGCTGTTCGTACGCCCGACCACTTTCGACGATGGCCGCACGCTGGAAACGCCTCGCTACGACCGCATGAAGCTGATGGCGGGCGATAAGGTCGAAGGTCCGGCAATCCTCGTGCAGCACAACGCGACGACACTCGTTCCGCCCGGCTATGTGGCCGAGACACTGGAATACGGCAACACCCGCATTCGCCCCATCGGCGCGGTGCAGGCATAGGGAGAGAGAAAATGAACGTCATGAAAATAACAAAGCCGGCTCCTGACCAGGTTGACCCAATCACGCTTCAGGTGGTCCGCGGATCGTTCGAGACGATTGCCGAAGAAATGGGTCACGTGCTGTACCGCATGTCCTTTTCGTCGATTATCCGGGAAAGCCAGGATCTTGGCGCGGGCCTGTTTGACACCAGTTTCAACACGCTGTGCGAGTCGGAGTCGACGCCGATGCATATCGGGTCGATCCCCGGCTATCTGCGCGGTATCGCCGAAACACTGGAAGACGGCGAATGGTACGAAGGTGACGTGGTTGTCCATAATCACCCCTATTTCGGTTCGTCCCATACGCCGGATCTGGCGATCGTCGTTCCGGTATTCTTCAGGGATCGGCTTGTCGGTTTTGCAGGCAACACCGCGCACCACGTCGATATCGGCGCGGCGACGCCCGGCCTCATCATCGACGTGCCGGACGTGTTCGCCGAGGGAATGCTTTTTGCCGGCACCAAGCTCTATCGCAAGGGTGAGCCGAACACCGCAATGTGGAACTTCATCCGCCGCAATTCCCGTGCGGCCGAGCAACTCGTGCGCGATATCGAAGCCCAGGTCGCCTCCGCCCGGCTCGGAGCAAAACGGTTCGTGGAACTGCTGGAAAAGTATGGCGAGGCGACCGTCTTCGCCGCCGCCAATCAACTCATGGATTACGCCGAGCGCATGACGCGACAACGGATCAGCGAAATCCCGGACGGCGACTATTCCGCCGAAGGCTGGCTGGACGATGATGGACGCAACCGCGACCAGCGACTGAAGGTCAAGGTTACCCTGCGGGTGCGCGGCGACGAGGTGGAGGTTGACCTGACCGGTTCTGCCGACCAGACACCGACGGCCTATAACGTACCGTTCGAGGGTTCCACCAAGGTCGCCGCCTATGCCGGGTTCCGCAAACTGCTGCTGGACAGCGCGACGTCAGATGTGCGCGTGCCGTCGAACGAAGGTTCGTTCCGCCCGATCAAGGTGACGGCTCCTCTGGGCTCGATCTTCAATCCCAAGGCTCCGGCTTCCGCCGAAGCGCGGTTCACGCAGTGCAACCGGATGATTGACCTCATCATCCGCGCGCTCGCGCCCGTGATGCCGGAAACGGTCATCGCGGGATCCTCTGCCTCGATCAGTTTTGCCGCCTATTCCGGGGTGCGCCCCTCAGGCGACTACTGGGTGTTTCTCGAGGTGAACGAAGGCGCCTATGGCGGGCGGCCACGGTCGGATGGACCGGACTGCATCGACAACCTGATGGCCAACACCCGCAATAATCCGCTGGAGGATCTCGCGATGCACATCCCGATAATCTGCGACCGTTACGAGTTGCGCGACGATATGCCTCCCGGCGCAGGAGAGTTCCGCGGCGGCATTGGCGTCGTGAAAGCGCAGCGTGTCTTGACGCCGGCCTTCATTACCCACGAGTCGGAACGCCACACCGACGCACCCTGGGGCATTTTCGGCGGCACCGACGGCACCGTCGGCAAGTGCCTGATCTACAACAAGGCAAAACCCGGGGAGACGCGAGAGATGCACTCCAAGTTTTCCGGCCTCGCCGTCGAGGCGGATGACGTGATGGCCTATTACAGCCCGAATGGCGGAGGCTATGGCGATCCTCTCAACCGCTCCTCACTCAAGGTTCTGGAGGATGTACTGGACGGGTTTTGCACCGTCGATCACGCGCGCGATGCATATGGCGTCGTTGTCGACCTCGACGCTGAAACGGTGGACGTGGAGGCCACCGAAAAACTGCGCGCGTCGATACAGCGGCGTCGCTGACAGAGAACACGCAGGGCCGGCGGACACGCGCGGCCCTGCGCAACAACGAGTGTAGCCGTCCCGGAAGTGGACGAACCCGGAAACCATCAACAGGGAAAACGACATGACCTTAGCAGATCAGATATTGACCGCGGAACGCGAGCGCAGCGCGCTCGTTGAGGAATCCATTTTACCCGTCCAACTGAACCAACGGCCCATCGGGCTTTGGGGCTACGCCTGGATCTGGGTCGGCATCGCCGTGATCATCGCCACCTACTCGCTGGGCGCTACCGGGGTTGGTGGCGGCGTCGGGCTCGGCGGTGTGATCCTGACGATATGTCTGGCCAACGTCGCCATCGGCGCCTTCATGGTACTGACTGCCGATATCGGCACCGAACACGGACTGTCCTTCGCGGTGTACCTGCGCGCACCCTTCGGTATCCACGGCACGCACCTGCCATCGATTTCACGCGGGATCGTCGCGGCGATGTGGTTCGGCATCCAGACTTATCTGGGTGCGCTCGCACTGAACGGGATCGGCGAATACTTCTTCGGCTTTTCCAACTGGTTCGCCTGGTATGTCGCCTTCGGTGTGCTTCAGGTTGCCAATACGGCGCTCGGGATCAAGTCGGTTGAACGGCTTGCTTCGCTGGCGGCACCCGCGATCATCGCGATATCAATCTGGATGTATTTCACGCTGGAGGGTCTTGCCACGACCAAGGGGTTGAACATCTGGACGTTCCGCGCTGAAGGGCAGATGTCGCTCCTGGTGCTTTTCGTGGCCAACATGGGTTTCTGGTCCACGCTCGCCATCGACATCCCGAACCTGACGCGCTTTGTGAAAACCGAAGCCGGTGCCCGGAGCTTCGCCTCCCGCAACCGCAATATCTTCCTTGCCCAGCTTGTCGCGCTGCCGGTGACACAGGCGATGATTGCGGGGATTGGGGCCGTCTCTTTCATCGCCACAGGCAACTGGAACCCGGTGGAGGTCATTCAGGGTCAGGAGCAGGGTTTGTCGCTGGTCCTTCTTCTGGCGCTTGTCGTTCTGGCTCAATGGTCCACCAACAACTCGGCCAACCTGATCCCTTCGGCACTGACATTTGTCAATCTCGCACCGCGGCTCATCAATTACAAAGTGGCGGTGGCCCTGGCGGGCGTGGTTGGCACGCTGTGTTTTCCGTGGCTGATCCTTGGCAACCTTTTCGTCTTCCTCGGCTACTACGGTGCGTTCCTGTCGGCCATCGGCGGCATCATGGTCGCGGATTACTACATTTTGCGTAAACGCCGCCTGAACGTGCCGGAGCTTTATTCGGAAACGGGCCAGTACCGCTACGCCGGCGGCTTCAATATTGCGGGCTTGGGGGCGTGGGTCATCGCTGGAGGCATAGCCGCCTTGTATTCGCAATATGCGTTCCTTATCGGCTTTCCGATAGGCTTCGTGATCTACCTGGTCTTGATGAAAACCGTGGTCTTACCCGCCCATCCGCAGGCTGAAATCGCCAGCGGTTTCTCGGACGAGTATCTGGCGACTTCCGAGAGTAAAAGTTGGGCCTATCTCGGCAGCGGACGTTTCGCCCGCCTTACGCCCGAGGCCGCCGGCCGAGCCGTAGAGCGCGAGGACCTGTAGCAAGTCCCAGCGCGGCTCTCAACCGGTCCGCTTAGTGCGGGCCGGTTTCCTCGAACTACTCTGTCCACCCCCATGGAGCTGTCATGTGTGGACGTATATGGACCCCGCCGGTGGTGTCAGACTAATGCGAACCAGTCTCCGTTTCCCTTAGAAAGCAATCCGTTAGCTCGCACCAAGTTGCCGCCATTCGGTCAGAGCGGCGGTTCGGTTCAGTTTGAAATTGGTCCCGCTGTAGAGATGTCGTTCCTGATTGAAATAGTTGTAGATGGAAGAGTGAACCGCGACGAATTTCTGCAAACTTCGCATGCACCGGAACCGAAGCATGGCCCGTTCTCGTCGTCGAAACGGCAGGTGTGAATTCTCTGCCCGGTTGTTTAACCAGCGCCCGGTCTCGTGGCGGTCGGCGTTGCCGATCAGCTTCATTGCGGCTCCATATGAGCGCAGCATGTCCGTCACGATCACCTTCGGTTGCCCGTGCCGGCTCATTGTTTTCTTTAGGAATTTCAATGCTGCTTTGCGATCCCTGCGCTTCGTGACATAGCTTTCCAGCACCTCGCCTTCGTGATCAACAGCCCGCCAAGGGTCGTGCCTCTCGCCATTGATCTTTATGAATACCTCGTCCAGGTGCCACTGCCAATGGGTCAGTGACCGCATTCGTTCCACCCGTTTCCTGCGGATCTCAGCGCCAAACATCGGGCCAAACCTGTTCCACCAGAACCGGATGGTTTCATGACTTACGTCGATGCCGCGTTCATGCAGCAGATCTTCAACATTCCGAAGTGACAACGGGAAACGGACATACAGCATCACCGACAGGCGGATGATCTCAGGCGAGGTTTTGAGATAGCGGAAAGGGGAGCGTTTTGTCATCCGAAATGGCTAGCCCACCGCCCTGCTCGCCTCAAGTCGGTTTTTGTCTGACAGGCCCCTTTTGAAAGTATCAGGGCAAAATGAGTCCTGCCAATTCACTTCGTCGCATAATCGACATCGGTCATCCGTCAATTTAGCCGGCCGAAACCAGGCAATTCAGCAGTTGTTGAGGATTGGGGCAAAATCCGTGGCCGGGTCGGTCCGGCGCCTTTACCTGTCCCGGTCCGCTGAGCCGAACAGCAGGTTCGGCGAGATCGTTCTGATACAATCTTCCTTCGGGGAAAATGTCGGCGGCATAGCTGATACCCGGAAGCGTCGACAAGGCGACGGACGGCCCCTGTCCGACGAAAGATTCCAGCATCCCTCCGATCCAGCACGGGATATTTCGGTCGGTGCAGAGTTTGTGGACCTTGAGTGCATTGGTAAGACCGCCGACGCGGCCGTGCTTGATGTTTATCCAGCGGGACGCGCCGATATCGATCGCTTTTCTGGCGCGGTCCGCCGAAGTGATGCTTTCATCGAGGCAAATCGGCGTCTTCAGTTTCGTCTGCAGCATCGCATGATCCACCAGATCGTCACTCGCCAAGGGCTGCTCGATCATGGCCAGACCA
>JBFIHV010000052.1:0-10761 GCA_041601595.1 Amylibacter sp.
ATGATTTTTCCGCTTGATCTCGGTCGGGCGGATGAATAAATAGCGCACAGGCGGCAGAGATGTCGCCGAATGGGGCCTTAGCTCAGCTGGGAGAGCGCTTCGCTGGCAGCGAAGAGGTCAGGAGTTCGATCCTCCTAGGCTCCACCAAATTTCTCGATATTTTCGGTATTATTTTGAGTGGGTTAAGTGGTAGTCGGCCACCTCTGTCGGGTCCGGTTCCACTTTGCGAAGAGGTCCTCGGTTCCAATCCGGTCACCAATTTACAACGAAAATATCCGCTGAAATAGAGATTTCCGCGATTTGCGGGCATCCAACTCGGATACACCTCCGCCTGCGTCAACGAAAATGATCGAAATCCCGGTTCGGCGCGGGTTCCTATATCTGGTGGCCAACATGGACTGGGCGACGCGCAAAGTGCTGGTCTGGCGGCTCTCCAACACACTGGGTGCCAGCTTTGGCGTTGAGGCGTTGAGTGAGGCCATCGCCAGATACGGCAAGCCCAAGATCGTGAATACGGACCAGAGATCGCAGTGCGCCGGGGCGTCCAGGATCACAACCCTGACAGATGCCAGAATCAAGATATCAAGGGACGGGCGGGGCGATCCCTCGACAATATCTTCATCCAACGGCGCTGGCGACCCATCAAGCAGGAGGCCGTCCACCCGCACGAATTGCAGGACCACTTCACAATACATTGCATGTTATCTTCAGGTTGATTGAGACCGGTGCCGCCTCTGCCCGCACGCCCGCCACCCGATAATCTCGCGAATTTTTGGGGGGCAAGACATACTAAAAGTCGAGATTGCGCTGCTGACCTATCAGAAGAAATCGGCTTGAGGCGGGCGAGTGGCACTGTCATACATTACCGGGGGCTCAGGACAGAAACCGGACGCACAACATCACCGCAGGTGGATGATTTCGAGACTGGTTTAGAAATAGCGGAAAGGGCTGCGTTCTGTCACCCGAAATAGCAGGCCAACGGCACTGTATGCTTCGGACCAATTTCGTCTGAAGGCGCATCTGAATGAAAGCTGTTGCGCTTGACCTTTATTTACATACTCTTAACGCATAGAATTTTCACTGGCGGGTCATCACGATATTAAATTTTGGCCACTTGAGTCCGAATGACCTCAACTTTTGTTCACAAGCAGAAAAAGGCAACGCATGCCATCGGTGTTATTGTTCGCAGTTCGCTCTCCAATCGCAGTTGAATACGAAGAGAGTTGCTACAGATGCGGAACCAAAATTGAACAATGTGTATCGCTCGGGGCAACTCCGCGGATACTGGACCTGTCGAAAGTCGTTGAAATCGAAGATTTCGATCCGAAAGCAAGCTGTGGCAGATTTTATACCTGCGCTTTCTCATCCCGGACACGAAAGGCGTTTTCTGACCAGGCCGAAGCGTTGGGACTGGCACCTGCGGAGGCTCTTGTCGATCCGAATGCGGTGCTTGCGCGAAGCGTTCGGATCGGGGACGGCTCCTTTATCAACGCAGGTGCAATCATTGGTGCGGCCTCGATACTCGGCGAAGGCGTTTTAATCAATCGCGCCGCCTCGATAGGTCATCACGCCCTGATCGGTGACTTCGCAAGCATAGGACCGGGCGCAACCCTGGCCGGCAATATCCGTGTGGGCAGCGGTACGATCATCGGCGCGGGAGCCATCATTCTGCCCGATGTCCGTATCGGGCAGAATTGTCTTGTGGCCGGCGGATCGCTGGTTCGCGAGGATGTCCCGGACGATACTTTTGTCGCTGGAGCACCCGCGAAATCGCGCCCGTTCGACCCGGAAAAATCGACACTTTATATTCAGGATGGAGAATGAAACACGCGTCGCTTGCCACTGCATGGTCGAATCTGGAAGCGCTCGGGTCCGCAGATTTCATGATCCTGCCCGACCGCCGCCACAGCTATGCGGACCTTGCCAATGCGGTGGGCCGCGTCTGTGCATTGTTCGATGCCGACAGTCTGAGCGAGGGCGATCGAATCATAATTTCATCCAGGGATGACTTCGCCTCCGTCGCGGTCTTCATTTCGGCCTTGTTTCATGGCATCGTGCCAACCTTGCTGTCGCCAGAAACGCGGCAGGGCCGCGCCAGAGCAATCGCCTCGGACATCGACTGCACCGCTGTTTTTGCTGATCCGGAACTGATCGACGACTGGGGCCTCAACGCGCCCTGCCATACCATCGCGGGTCCGCCTGCGAAAGAAGCCGGCTGGTTCGGGTTTTCACGCAAGTATTCACTCGCGATCAGCGACCTGCCCGAGCGTGGCGTCGCTCCGCGCCTGCCGGCGACGGATGACAGTCTGGCCTATCTGCTTTTCACTTCGGGCACCACCCAGTCCCCGACGGGGGTGCAGATCACGCGGCGAAATATAATTGCGAATACTGCGACTATCTCAAGGATCATGAATCTCAATCGAGGCGACCGCCTTTTCAACGATATGCTGCTGGCGCATGCCGACGGGCTGGTCCAGGGACCGATACTCGCGATGACGGCGGGGGCAAGCGTGATCCGCGCCGGCGGATTCGCAATTTCGCGGATGGAAGACTGGCTCAACACCGTGCGCCGCGAGGGCGCCACCCACTTCATCACTGTGCCGACGGTCTGGGCTATGATTGACCACTATGCAACGCATGACGACTATTTCGATGCGCCTGAAATGCGGCTGCTGATGTCCTGCGCGGCGAAGCTCGACAATGCCCTGTGGACCCGCATCGAAGAGCGCTTCGGCAAGCCGCTCGGAAACGAGTACGGGCTTACGGAAACCGTGATGTCCGCCCTTTACGCGGGGCCCTGTGCCGAAATGGGGGCCAGGGGAACAATCGGCAAACCCATCGATTGCGACGCGCGCCTGGACCCGGAAACCTCGGAACTGCAGCTTCGGGGGGAAAATATATTTCCGGGCTACTGGAGGAACGAGACGCGGACCGCCGAGAGCTTTACTCCCGATGGCTGGCTTCGCACCGGCGACATAGCCCGGCGGACACCGGACGGCAGCTTTGAATACCTCGGCCGTATCAAGGCAGCTATCAACAGCGGCGGCCTGTTGATCCGTCCGGAAGAAATCGACGAAGCGCTTGTCACACATCCCGCCGTACTTGATGCGGCGACCGTCGGCTTGCCGGATCCGGAATTCGGCGAAATCGCCGTGTCGGCGGTCGAATTGCGTGGCGAAGCAACAGAGGACGAACTGACGGATCATGCGCGGCAGATGCTCGAACACTTGAAGGTGCCGAAGCGGATCGTTGCGCTGGAAAAGATTCCGCGCGGCGATGCCGGCAAAGCCAGACTTCAGGAACTGCGCAGCCTCTTGGCCGACCGTCTGTCTGAAAAAGCTCCCACCCATGAAGGCCCGCCGGTCGCGGCCGATGTCGTCGAAATCGCCGCCCGTATCTTCCGTTGCGACCAGGCCGACCTCACGCGGCAATCAACACCCGATACCGTTGCCGGTTGGGACAGTTTTAATCAGATGAGCCTGTTCCTTGCCGTCGAGGAACGATTCGGCGTGCGTCTTCCGACCCGTTCTCTGGCAGCGCTTCGAAAGCTGGGCGATCTCATAGATTTGGTGGCCGGGTCAAAGGCATGACGGGTCGGCAACTTGCAGGGGTTTGGGCAGCGAGCTTCGCGCTGGCTCTATCCATCACCATCGCCCTGTTGCCGCTCGATGAGGACGATCACGCCCATCCCGGCAGAGCGGTCAGAAATCTGCTCCAGGCGACCCCGGCCTGGGATACCGTCGTCATCGGATCGTCTTTGACACAAGCGGCCTTCCCGCCGGTAACCGCGCCGGTCTTGCTGCCGGACCGGACCGCTGTCCGGATCAGCCGGCCCGTTCTGACCCAGAACGAACTGATGCTGATCGCAGAGTATGCATTGGACGCCGAGCCCGCTCACATCTTTATCGAAGCGGAACGCCTGACGCGAACGACAGTTGCGGACCGGGGCGATATCCGCACCTCGATCGAAGAGCTGGCACAGCCCGTAAGGCGAAATTTGCGCGCCATCCTGAAAGGTGAGTATCCTCGCCCCTGGACCATCCACGGAGAGTCGTATTTCCTCGACGGAAAAATTCCGCCGGGAGGTCTGGCATTCGAGGAAACCTATGTCGTGAGGCCGACAGCCCTGTTGGACGCCGGTCGTTGGCAGGCCATTCTTGAACGGGCCGAAGCAACCGGCACGTCGGTTACGCTTCTGGTCTACCCCCGGTCGCAGACAGCGTCAGACTTCCTCTCGGATTCGGACGAGGACGCTGTCCGCCAAGCGACCATCCGGTTCGCGCAGAGCCACGGTCTCGCGCTGTTCTATCCGGCCGTTGCATGGCCGAACGAGTACTTTGCCGACCGCGCGCACCTGAACAGATTGGGTCGGGAACGCTATTTGCGTGAACTGGCAGACTGGCTGAAAGCAAAGCTATGACCGACGCACTAATCATTTTTTTCTGCGCCTCTCTCGTCCTCGCACTGACGGTCTTCGTGACGCAGCGCCATCTTGCCGCTCCGCTCGCATCCCTTTCAGGAGCCCTCCTGCTCGCCATTCTTTCTCCATGGGGTCTCATTTGGTTGTGCGGACTGGTCGGACTTGTCAAGGGTTCCGCCTACCTGGTGGGAGATCGGGCCGGTCGAAAAGACCTCGCAACGGTCGCCGTCGCGGCGGCTGCAAGCACGTCCCTGCTCTGGCTGAGAGAGATCGACACGATCACACTGATCGGCGGAGCCTATTTTACCCTTCGAAATCTCCATGTCATGTTTGACTGGTGGATGGGGCGGTATCCCATGCCGTCTGTCACGGCGCTTTTGCATTACAACCTCTTTCCGCCGACGATGGTCGCCGGACCGATACACCGTTTCCCGAATTTCAATCGGGAATGGCAGCGGCGCCGCGCGTCAGCAAGCGATATGGCGGCGGGGGCCGAGAGGGCTCTGCTGGGGCTGGCCACAGCGGTTGTATTGGGAATGTGGATGGTAAACGAGGCGACTGCTCTGCTCCGCGAAACCTGGACGACAAATCCGGGCTTCCTGTTGCAATGGGCGCTGTCCGCTTCTGACTGGATCGAGCTTTACCTCGTCTTTTCGGGCCTGAGCAGCGTGTCCATCGGTTTGTCACTTATGATCGGGATCAAGATAGAAGAGAACTTCAACCGCCCCTTCAGTGCGGCCAATCTCGTGCAGTTCTGGTCGCGCTGGCACATGACACTATCGCTGTGGTGTCGTGACTACGTGTATCAACCGATAGCAACGGCCACACGTTCGCCCGTGACGGGCGTTTTGGCGGCGATGATCGTCTTGGGACTTTGGCACGAAACGTCCGTCTACTACCTGCTCTGGGCAATCTGGCAGGCGATTGGAATAATTGGCTCGCGCGCTTTGGCGCCGCTCTATCCCGCGCTGCCGTGGGGCCTCGAAAGGCTGGCGACGCCGGCGTTGATGTTAGGATGGCTTTCGTTGTCGAAACCTGTCGCGCTCGAAATTCTGAAGCTTTGGGGATGAAATGACACCTGTTTTTCGTAAACTTGCACGCCACCTGCCAAAGCCATTGGCCATGATAGCCCTGACCTTGATATATGCCGCCCTGTTGTTACTGATCTTCCTTTTGATCGGAAAATATACAGATCCGATACGATATATCGACGTAGTCTGATACCCGCATTTGGTTTAAAGAGCGTTGATAGCAGTGCCGGAGAAATGCAAACTGGTCTCTGAAATGTCAGTGGAATGTTCCGCTATGCCGATGCAAGTTCACGCCAGTCGGAAAGAATGGCGGCGCGGTTGAGCTTGAAACTGGTTCTGCTACAGAGGTGGCGTTTCTGATTGAAATGGTTATGAACTGAGGCCTGAACGGCAGAAAATTTCTGCAAACTTCGCATGCGTCAGAAGCGCCGCATTGCCCGCTCCCGTCATCAAAATTGCGGGTAACGATTCTCTTCTTTCTTGTTTTGCCGCAGCGCAACCCCAATCGCTGCCTGCCGTTCGGTCACCATCCGGTCACCGGCACCGGACTTCACAAAAACCCACTCATTCCTTCCAAGACCAGCAATTCAACCACCCGCTTCGCATTTCAAGCAAACCTTCAATTTCCTGCAATTTGCTTCATTTCTCCTCCCTGTCCTTCAATCGCCGGACAATCCGATCTCCACTCTGGCAGCGAAGAGGTCAGGAGTTCGATCCTCCTAGGCTCCACCAAATTTTCTTATATTTTTTACATATCTTTGAACGGGTTAAGTGGTAGCCGGCTACCTCTTTCGTGTCCGGTTCCAGTTTGCGAAGAGGTCCTCGGTTCCAATCGGGTCACCAAATTTGGGTGACAAACAGTGCCTCAGGCGGCCAGTTTGTCCAGCGTCAGGTCGGAAACCGCTCTTCGTAGCTGCGCGTTTTCTTTCTGAAGCCGTTTCAACTCTTTTAGTTGATCGGTTCCCATGCTCCCATACCGCTTGCGCCTGCGATCGTAGGTTTGCTGCGTGATACCGATCTGACGAATTGCATCTATTCGCGACATTCCCTGCCCAACCGGAACTTCAACCGGGCGCAGCTTTTTTGCGATCTCTTCCGGCCGGTGCCGGCTGATTCCCATATCCGATCCTCCGTTTTCCGAACTATACGGGTGGACCTATTCCTTGAGGGCGCATCAGTTGTATTCTTAGGGCACAGCGCGGGCCGCCACCGGTGCGTTTTGGGACGCCCCCGACGCCTGTCATGGAGAATGAACTGACGTCCGAACGGAGTCGTCGGATGCCCGCTGCTGTGATCGGGCTGGCTAACGCGCCGCCCAGTTCATCCCCCGGCGCATGATTTCTGTCACTTGCGGCACCTTCAGGTCATCCAAAGTATGACCGATGGAGCAAAAGAAAACACGCCCCTTGTCCCAGCGCCGCTTCCAGACCACCGGAATGACTGCGCCTTCGATCCACCACAGGTGCTCGCCGGAAAAGGTCGTGGTCGCCAACACCTCGTTCGACGGATCGACCAGCATGTAATACTGCTCCGAATGCAGGCGAAAGCTGTCGATGCCCTGCATGATGGGGTCGTCCGGCGCGGTCACCGTCACGTCGTAATCGACGAAATCATCCGACGGGATCGGGTTGTCAGGCCAGCCCGGCGGGTGCGCCACGAACTGTCCGCCGATCAGGAAGTGATATGTCGGATGATCGCGGAATGCGTCGCCCATATGGCCATGCCAGCCGGCGATGCCGCATCCGGCGCCGATCAGTTGCAGCAGGCCGTCTTCCTGCTCCTTGTTCATGTTGCCGAACTCGGGTTGGTGAGAGGACCGCGCACTGGACCAGATCGGAACGATCAGGTCGACATCGGCCAGCGAGGCGGGATCGGCCAGCGGATCAAGCGTATCGTAAACATCGACGTCGAAGCCCTCTATCTTGAGCAGATCCTCGCACCAGTCACTGAAATCCGTGGGCTTGTGACCTTCCCAGCCCCCGACGAACAACGCAGCTTTCATGATTTTTCCTCTCGCATGAAATTCAGGATCGAGGCCATGTCCCGCGCGCCGTATCCGCGGGCCTCGGCCTGTCTGAGTTTTTCCAGGTTCAACTCTCCCTGCGGGACGGCGACGCCGTATTGCCGCGCCAGGTCGACGGTGAACTCCATGTCCTTGCGCGCCAGCGCGACGGTGAAGGTCACGTCCTGACCGGCCTCGTCCAGATACAGGTCGCGGCGATAGCGCAGCATCGGCGCGCAGGCGGCCGATGCCTCGACGGCGTCATAGGCCAGCGACGGATCGATCCCGGCGGCCTCGGCCAGCGTCAGCGCCTCGGCAAAGGTCTGGTTCATTCCGTGGATCATCGAGTTGATCGCCAGTTTCATGACCGAACCGGCCCCGAGCGACCCCAGACAGATTACCTGTTTGGCCATGGCGTCGAACAGCGGCATCAGCGGCGCAGCCTGCGCCTTCGAGCATCCGGCCATGATCAGCAATTGCGCGTCGGACGCGGCCTGCGTCGCACCGGACACAGGCGCATCCATGACCAGAGCACCCGCCGGCGCCGCAGCCGCCAGCGTCTGGATATGCGCCGGGCTCATAGTTCCCATCTCGACAAAGGTTCTTGCGCCTTCGGCGGCTCGGAAGAGTCCGTCCTCTCCGGTATGAACGGCGGTGGACGCTGCATCGTCGGCCAGCATTGTCACGACAATATCCGACCGCTCGGCAAGGTGACGCGGAGAGATCACGCCCGACGCCCCGGTTTCTTCGCAGAACCGCCGGACCCGGTCAGGGCTGCGGTTCCACACGGTAACCCGATGGCCCGCATCCGAAAGATTGCGGGCCATCAGGGCCCCCATGCGACCCAAACCGGCAAAACCGATACGCATCATGCGACCTTGTCTTGCCTGATGCCGGATATCGCCTGAACCAGATTGTCTTCGTTCACTTCCTCGGCTGTGAATTCGCGGATGATCTCGCCATGGAACATTGCAACGATGCGATCCGATACGCGCATGACCTCGGGCATCTCCGACGAGATCACGATGATCGCATAGCCGGACCTGGCCAGTTCCCGGATCAGGTTGTGAATCTCGGATTTGGAGCCGACGTCGATGCCGCGTGTCGGCTCGTCCACGATCAGCACTTTCGGATGCATCGACAGCCATTTTCCGATGACGATCTTCTGCTGGTTGCCGCCCGACAGGTTGCCCACCTTCTGGCGCCAGCCCGGCGTCTTGATTTCCAGCTTGTCACGGTACTGGTCGAAAATCGCGATCTCTGCCCCGTCGGAAACGAAAGGTCCCGCCGTCAGGTCCCCGACCTGCGGCAAGGTCATGTTGTCCCGACAGTTCATGCCCAGCACGAGGCCCTGTTCCTTGCGGTCCTCGGGCACCAGCGAAATACCGTTGGCGATGGCGTCGATCGGCGAATTGATGCGGACCTCGGCGCCTTCCAGCAGGATGCTGCCCGCCGACGGGGTTCGCAGTCCGAACAGGGTTTCGGCGATTTCCGTGCGCCCGGCCCCGACAAGACCGTAGAAACCGACGACCTCGCCCGAACGGACATTGAAGCTCACGTCATGGAACAGATCGCCACAAGACAGGCCGCGGACTTCCAGCGCAACATTGCCCAGATTGACCGGTTCGATATTGCGCGTCAGATCGAGGCTGCGCCCGATCATCAACTGGGTGACCTCGTCCTCGTTGGTTTCCGCAGTCTTCAGGGTGCCGCGATAGCTGCCGTCCCGCAAGACGCTGACGCGGTCGGATATCTTGAAAATCTCTTCCATCCGGTGCGAAATATAGATGATGCCGACGCCCCTCGACTTGAGGTCGGCAATCACCTCGAACAGAACCACTTTCTCGGCATCGGTCAAAGAGGCCGTCGGCTCGTCGAAGATGACGGCCTTGGCGTCGACGGTCAGGGCGCGGGCGATTTCCACCATCTGCTTGTTGGCAATCGACAGGCTTCCCACCAGAGTCCTGGGCCCGAAACCGCAGTTCAGCCTTTCAAGAATCGCACCGGAGTCCGCATAGAGCTTGCCCCAATCGACGCGGCCGAAACTCTTGCGCGGCAGTTCCCCCAGATAGATGTTCTCTGCCGCCGAGAGTTCATCGGCAAGGCTCAGTTCCTGATGGATGAACACCACGCCCTTGGCCTTGGCCTCCAGCGGCGATCCCATATGGGCCGGTACTTCCTCAATGAATATCCGGCCTTCGTTGGGTTGGTGAATTCCGCCCAGAACCTTCATCAGGGTGGACTTTCCGGCCCCGTTCTCGCCCATCAGCGCATGCACTTCGCCGGGCATGACCGTGAAGCTGACCCCGTCGAGCGCACGCACGCCCGGAAAGGTTTTGACAATGCCCTCGAGCCTGAGGGCGGGCTTTTGATCACTCATATCTTAAGCTCCTCCTGGCCTTTGCGGTTCAGTTGCTTGTCCATGTAGAGGACGGCGATCAGGATCAGGCCGATCACGAGGTTGACCATGGCGGTATCGGCGCCGATGTGGCCCAGGCCCTTGCGCAACAACTGGATCGCGATGACCCCGCCAAAGGTGGCGATGACCGACCCCTTGCCGCCCGTGAGCTTGGTTCCGCCCAGCACCACCGCCGTGATGGCCCAAAGCTCATAAAGCTCTCCGTCGTTGGGATTGACCGAGCCGCTGGCCGAATAGAACACCACGGCGGACAGGGCAGCCAGAAACCCGATGATCATGAAGTTGATCATCATGTGCGGCCCGACGCGGATACCGGCGTTCACCGCCGCCTCGCGGTTGTCGCCGATCGCGTAGGCGTTGCGCCCGTGTACCGTCTTGGTCATCAGCAGCCAGACGATCACGGTGCAGACCACCAGAAAGATCGTCGGTGTCTCAATTCCGAGGATGTCGGCCTCGGCGAAATCCACCAGCGTCCAGTTCAGGTTGAAGGTGGGCTGCTCGCCGTTATACATGAAGACAAGCCCGCGGAAGCCCAGCATCGACCCGAGCGTCACGATGAAGGCATCCACGCCGGTCTTCCAGACGATCAGCCCGTTTATCGCGCCCAATACGATCCCCGTCAGCAACGCCAGCCCCCATGCTACCGGAATGACCCAGTCGCCCAGTCCGGCGAAGATCGGCCAGGACATGCTGTCCAGCATCACGATCGCCGACAGTGCGAAGGTCGCGCCGACCGACAGGTCGATATTGCCGTTGATCATGACGATCGTCATGCCAAGCGCCACAATCCCGATGGGCGCCGATTGCTTGAGCAGCAACAGCATGTTGTCGAGATCCATGAAGGCGTTTTCCGACAGCGAAAAATAGTGTCCCGCCACCGAGAAGAAGA
>JBFIHV010000053.1:0-10658 GCA_041601595.1 Amylibacter sp.
CCGCCCGCCGACCGGCGCGGACGGCAGCGGCATGCTGCATGTCGCCGGAACCGCCAACGGCTATCTGGATGCGGCCTCCGCGCTGGACGATGCGGTCAGGGCAGGCCGTGCGGCGGCGCAAGACGCAGGCTTCGAACCCTCAACCGGCACGGCTCCGAAAGCTGTCAGCGAGGCAGAGGCCCCGATCCTGCCGGTCTGGTCCATGCCGCAGGGCGCGGGCGTCAAGCTGCAGATGAAAACCTTCCTCGACTACCAGAACGACGTCAAGGTTTCGGACGTGCGTCTGGCGGCACGCGAAGGCTATGAAAGCGTCGAACACACCAAGCGCTATACCACGCTGGGCATGGCGACGGATCAGGGAAAACTCTCCAATATCAACGGGCTGGCAATTCTGGCCGACAGTCTGAACGCGGAAATCCCCCGCGTCGGAACCACCACGTTCCGCCCGCCGTATCAGCCGATCTCGATGGGTGCGATCGCCGGATCGGCGCGGGCGGAGCTGTTCAAGCCGGTGCGCAAGTCGCCGGTCCACGCATGGTTCGAGGATAACGGCGCGGTCTGGGAACCGGTCGGCGACTGGCGCCGGCCCTACACCATCCGCCAAGCCGACGAGAACGTGAAGGACGCGGTGAAACGCGAGATCCTGAACACGCGTCAGACTGTCGGCCTGCTCGATGCCTCGACTCTGGGCAAGATCGTCGTCAAGGGTCCGGATGCGGGCAAGTTCCTCGACCTGATGTACACCAACATGATGTCGACCCTGAAACCCGGCTTCTGCCGCTATGGCCTGATGTGCACCGAAAACGGTTTTCTGACCGACGACGGCGTTGTCGCGCGTCTGGACGAGGACACGTTCCTCTGCCACACCACGTCGGGCGGGTCGGACCGCATCCATGCATGGATGGAGGAATGGCTGCAAACCGAATGGTGGGACTTCAAGGTCTACACCGCCAACCTGACCGAGCAATATGCCCAGATCGCGGTTGTCGGCCCCAAGGCGCGGCAGGTGCTGGAGAAACTCGGCGGCATGGACGTGTCGAAAGAGGCGCTGCCCTTCATGCGTTTTGCCGAAGGCACGCTGGCCGGAATACCGGCGCGGGTCTTCCGGATCTCGTTCTCGGGCGAGCTGTCCTACGAGATCGCGGTTCCCGCTGCGCAGGGCCGCGCCTTCTGGGACAAATGCCTCGAGGCAGGGGCAGAGTTCGGCATCCAGCCTTATGGCACCGAAGCTTTGCACGTCATGCGGGCCGAAAAGGGCTTCATCATGATCGGTGACGAGACCGACGGCACGGTGATCCCGCAGGACCTGAACCTGAACTGGGCGATCTCTAAGAAGAAAGAGGATTTCCTCGGAAAACGCGCGCAGGAACGCAGCCATATGGCCGATCCGAACCGCTGGAAACTGGTCGGTCTGCTGACCGAGAATCCGGCCGATGTTCTGCCGGACGGAGCCTATGCCGTGGACGGAACCACCCAGCCGACAGGGGTCAAGACCACGATCGGAAGGGTGACTTCATCCTACTATTCCCCGACGCTCGACAGGTCCATTGCGATGGGTCTGGTCTTACACGGGCCGGACCGGATGGGAGAGGTGATCGATTTCCCGACCACCGAGGGCACCGTCATCAAGGCGAAAATCGTCGATCCGGTATTCTTCGATCCAGAGGGAGAAAAGCAAAATGTCTGATGTTCAGAGCATAATGGGCGGCGCCTCCTTCGATGGCGCGGTAAGAGTCGCGGATGCCGGCGTTCAGGGCATGGTCACATTGCGCGGCGATCTGGGCAGCGAGGCCCTGGCCAAGGCGGTGAAATCCGCCGTCGGGCTGGCGGTTCCGGCGCCACTGGCCATCAATACCGGCGCCAAGGGCTCGGTGGCGTGGATGTCGCCCGATGAACTTCTGCTGACGGTCCCCTACGATCAGGCGGAAGCGACGGTCGGCAAGCTGAACAAGGCATTGGCGGACGAGCATCATCTGGCGGTCAATGTCTCGGACGCGCGGGCGGTGTTTACGCTGACCGGAGAAGGCCTGCGTGATGTGCTGGCGAAAGGAACGCCGGCTGATGTTTCACCTGCGGAATTCAAGCCCGGCGTGATCCGGCGGTCGCAGCTTGGGCTGGTGGCGGCGGCCTTCTGGATGACCTCGGATACCGAGGCGACCGTGGTCTGTTTCCGCTCGGTCGGCGAGTACATGTACAACTGGCTCTGCACCGCGGCGAAACCGGGTACGCTGCCGGTCGTGAATTAGCGCGTTGCCCCCTTCCTAAATCCTTTTGCGCAGGGTAGAGGGGGGCATGACAGACATATCGACATATCCGCAGGTCAAACTGCTGCTCAAAGCCTCGCCCCAGCGGGTGCGCTTTGGCTTTCCCTGGGTTTTTTCCAACGAGCTGGTGATGGACCGCAGAACGCGGAAAATTCCGGCGGGCGACATCGTGCAAGTGAACGACAACGCCGGGCAGCCGCTGGCGCTCTGCGCCTTCAATGCCGAGTCCAAAATCGCAGGCCGCGTGTTAAGCCTGAACGTCGATACGCGGATCGATCAGGCCTGGATGAACGGCAGGATCGCCAGTGCGGCGGCGCACCGCGACCGTTTGTTCGACACGCCCTGTTACCGTCTGGTCCATGCCGAGGCCGACGGCCTGCCCGGCGTGATCATCGACCGCTTTGGCGACGTGTTCGCCGTCCAGCCGAACGCGGCCTGGGCCGAACAGCGGATGCCGATGATCGTCGAGGCGCTTTCCGCCGTTCTGTCCGCCAAGGTGATTGTAAAGAATGCCTCGGGGCGGGCGCGCAAACTGGAAGGCCTGGACGAAGACACCGCCACCGTGCACGGCACGCTCGACGGGCCGGTTCCGGTGCGGATGAACGGCGCGACCTATATGGCGGATGTTGTCGGCGGCCAGAAAACCGGGCTGTTTTTCGACCAGCGCGATAACCACGCATTCGCGGCGCGGTTGGCCAAGGGCGGCTCTGTGCTGGACGTATTTTCCCATGTCGGCGGCTTCGGGCTGGCGGCGCTGGCAAGCGGCGCGACGTCGGCGCTGGCGGTGGACGGATCGCGGGTGGCGCTGGATCTGGCGGAAGAAGGAGCCGAAAAGTCCGGTTTTTCCGACCGGTTTTCGACCCAAACGGGCGACGCGTTCGAGGCGATGGCCGGCCTGATCGGCGAAGGCCGGAAATTCGATCTGGTGGTTTGCGATCCGCCGGCCTTCGCGCCGAACAAGCAGGCGCTGGAGGCAGGTTTGCGGGCCTATGAGCGCATCGCGCGACTGGGCGCGCAACTGGTTGCCGACGGCGGCTACCTGTGCCTGTGTTCCTGTTCGCACGCCGCCGGGCCGGAGGCCTTCCGCACCGCCAGCCTGCGCGGTATCGGCAAGGCGGGGCGTACGACCCAGATCATTCATTCCGGTCAGGCGGGGCCGGACCATCCGGTGCATCCGCATCTGGCCGAGAGCGCCTACCTCAAGTCGATATTCCTGCGGATGCTGTGATGCGGGTTGTGCTGGACGCCTGCGTCCTGTTTCCGACCGGCCTGCGTGCGTTGCTGCTGGATGCGGCCCGCGCGGAGTATTTCACGCCGCTCTGGTCGCCGCGCATTCTGGAGGAATGGCGTCTGGCGGCGCGGAAACAGGGTTCCGACGCGGGCGCGGAGATCGCGCTGCTGGCGGTGGACTGGCCGCAGGCGTCGGTTGATACCTCTGACGTCGATATCGAAACGCTCTGGCTGCCGGATACCGGCGACCGGCATGTGCTGGCCGCCGCGATCGCGGGGAAGGCCGATGAACTGGTGACCGCCAACCTGCGGGATTTTCCATCAAGGCTGCTGGCGAAACACGGCGTTACGCCGCGCCACCCCGATACGTTCCTGCTGGAAATCGCCCGACAGGACGCGGCGTTTCTGGCGGGGTTGGTTCAGGAACAGGTGCAGGTCGCAGAGGCCGGCTTGGGCGTTCCGCTCGACCAGCGGACATTCCTGAAACGCGCGGGACTGCCGCGTCTGGCGAAATTCCTGCAGCAGGCCGGATAGGGCGCGCCGTCAGCCTTGCCACTTGCTCTCGAGTTTTTCGATGGCCTGAATACGCTCGGTGGTTTTCGGGTGGCTCATCATCCACGCCAGCGGCTGGCCGGTGCTGCCGGTCAGGGCCTCCAGCTTGTTGAACAGGCTTTTTTGCGGCGCGGTGCCGATACCCGCCTTCGTCAGCAGGGCGGCGGCATAGGCGTCGGCCTCGTATTCGTCGCTGCGCGACAAGCGGGCGGCCAGCATGGTGACCAGAAAATTGGCGATATAGACGCCGATCCCCGGCAGGATGCGCCCGAGCACCATGCTCAGCGCCACCCGCACCGCGTTCTGGCCCGAGAAATCTATCATCCGCCGCCGCGAATGGCCGAGCGCCACATGCCCCAACTCATGCGCGATGACGCTGGCCATTTCCTCGGCGCTCACTTGGCCGGAGCGGTATTTTTCGAAGAACCCGCGCGTGATGAATATCCGCCCGTCCGGCGCGGCGAGGCCGTTGACCGGATCGATCTCGAAGATATTCACCTTGATCTTTTGAAGGTCGAGCGCATCGGCCATTTTCCGGGTCAGCCGCTCCAGTTCCGGATCGCGCATCAGCGTCGAGCGCGCGTCAAGGTCGTGGTTCAGCCGTTTCGACGAAAACCAGTACATGACCAGCGCATAAAGCACCGCCAGCAATATGGGTGTGAATTTCAACATGTCTCAGATATGGGGCTGCGGGCCGCTGCTGGCAACAGGTTTGACCTGTTTGTTACACCAGACCCTGCCAATCCGCGATCAGGGTCAGGACCAGCGCCACCAGAAAGAAAGCGATGCCGTGGGCGAAGGCGTACTGAAGCTTGTCCAGACGGTTGCCGCCGAGCTTGCCGGCGCGGTACCAGCCGAGTGCGGCGCCGAATATGAAGGCAGGGATGACAAACATGACTTAACTTTCCGGTTCACTGGGTGGTGGCGCCAACTGGGCGATCTGTCCCATCCTTCTGGACAGCTCGCGGTCGGAAAGCAATCCGTATTTTCCCCAGGACAGCGCCTCTGCCCGCAATTCATCTGCTGACGCGGTGTTGCCGCGCCAGCTTTCCGCCTGTGCCTTCAACGCCAGCAGGTTGAACAGCATTATGGCGTCCTGCGCGCGCCGCGCGGCGGGGATCGAGCCGTTGATGAACACCAGCGCATCGTCCACCGCACCCGCGGACAGGGCGAGCCATGCCATCTGTACCGCCGTTTGGGCCGTATGGATGTCGTCGGCGCCGAACAGGGTGTAGAAGATGGAGTAGGCCGTGGCATAGTCAAGCGCCGCCTGTTCCGGGTTCGACTGCACCGAGACGCGGGCGCGGGCCAGAAAGGAAAAGCCGATACGCTGGTCGTTGTAGCCGCGCGCGTCGGCGATCTCGATGGCCCGCGTGGCGGCATTGATCCGCCGTTGCGTGCTTCCGCCGCGGCCCAGAGCGATCTCGATCTGGCGCGTCCAGTCGCGGCCGGTGCGCGGACGCGCGTCCGACGCGAGGCCGTTGCCTGCGGGATTGAGCTGCGCCAACAGCGCCGGCAGCCTCTCCGAGACCTGCGCCCGCGTCATGCCGTTGCGCAGTTCCGGCGAGTAGTAGATGCGCAGAACCAGCATGTCGAACGGTTGCAGGACAAGATTGAAGTTGTCGTCGTTGAAAATGCTGTCCCGCAGACGGAACAGGTCGTTCAGAGGGCCGAGCGCCTGTGCGATCTCTTCATGCAGGCAGTCGCGGATTTCCTGCGGCGGCACATTGTTCGGCAGAAAAATAGCGACGCTGGACCGCTCGGTGATTTGCGCCCAGTCGGTGCGGATATTGCGCTTGTTGCGGCGGAAATCGTCCCAGCCCGTGGCATTTGGCACGACGAAGCAGGCAGCCGAGGGCGCCACGAGGGCCATTTGCGACGACGGCACCGCCTCGACCACGATCTTCGCGGGCTCTTCGGCGGGTACGCGTCGGATGTCGATTCGGGCCTCGGAGCGCAGGCGCGCGACAAGCATATCGAGATCGCGTTCGGCGTAGGACGGAACCGAGCCCGCGAATTTGATCGTGATCGGCCCTTCGAATCGGGTCATCGATTGCAGGCGCCGGCCGTTTTCCAGCGCGAAACTGAGGTCGAGGAACTCTCGCGCGATATCGGAATTCGCCCGTCTGACGACCGTATTCGGGCTGGGGTTGTCGAACATCCGCATCGGTTGTGCGACGACGGCCGCGGTTTCCGCCGGCGGAGGAGGCATGTCGCAGGCCGCAAGCGCGCCCATCGCGGCCACGGCGAGCCAGAGGCCGCGGGCGCTCATGCGAGTTTGTACTTGATGAAGGGTGTCAGGCTGGCGACCCGGTCATAGAGCCTGCGCGCCGTCAGGTTGTCGTTTGCGGTCATCCAATAGACTTCTCCGGCGCCGCGGGCCGCCGCATGGGCGCCGACGTGGCGGATCAGGGCCTCACCCGCGCCCGAGCCGCGCGCGTCAGCGGAAACGAACAGATCGTTCAGGTAACACCGGTCCCGCGTGTCCCAGAAAGTCTTGTGGTACAAGAAGTTGACCAGGCCGATCGCCGATCCGCCGCGGTGCGCCAGCGCAGAGTGCATCGGCGTGTCCGGATCGAGTATCCGTTGCCAGGACGCGGCGTAGACCTCCGTCGGAAGCTCGGTCTGGTAGAACCTCAGATAGTCGCGCCACAGGGCGGCCCAGTCGGCATGGTCGTCCGCGGCAACGGCTCTGATTTCTGTCTGCATCGGGTGTCCCGCGGGTTTTTCCAGGTTAATTTTTTACCATTACGCCAAATTTTTGCCCCGATGCATAGCCTAAAATAACAATCAGAGGTGGAGGTGCAACTTTGTGATGACATTCCTTTTGAAACCCGTTAATCGGGGCCCAAGTTTAAGCACTCTGGAAGTGTGTGGTACACGTAATCATGAGGAAACGAATGAAAGCTGAAGCAGTATTGGCTACTGACTACCAACCCGCTGAAGATGAACCTTTCATGAATGACCGGCAGCAGGAATATTTCCGGAAAAAGCTCACGGACTGGAAGAATTCCATCGTGGCGGACAGCCGTGAAACCATCGAAGGCATGCAGGAAGGCGCGCGGAACATTCCCGATGTCGCCGATCGCGCGTCGGAAGAAACCGACCGTGCGCTGGAACTGCGTACCCGGGACCGCGAGCGTAAACTGGTCGCCAAGATCGATGCCGCTTTGCGCCGGCTGGAAGAGGGAACCTATGGCTATTGCGAGGAAACCGGCGAGCCGATTTCCCTGAAGCGTCTGGATGCCCGCCCGATCGCGACCCTGTCGCTGGAGGCCCAGGAGCGTCACGAGCGCAAGGAAAAAGTTCACCGCGACGATTGATCCCCGCTCCCGGGACAGAAACACGAACACCGGAACGCGCCGCGCTCCGGTGTTTTTTTATGGCGGTCAGGCGTCGAGTTCGACCCAGACCGGCACATGGTCGGAGGGCTTGTCCTTGCCGCGGACCTCTCGGTCTATCCGGCAGTCCTTCAGCAGGTCGGCGCAAGACGGCGAGAGCAGGAAGTGATCGATCCGGATGCCGTGGTTTTTCTGCCAGGCTCCGGCCTGATAATCCCAGAAGGTGTAATTCATGGGCGCGGTGTTGCGCACCCGGAACGCCTCGGTAAAGCCGAGGTTGACGATGCGGCGAAAGGCCTCGCGCGTTTCCGGCAGGAACAGGGCGTCGTCTTCCCAGGGTTTCGTGTCCCAGCAATCTTCGGGCTGCGGGATCGTGTTGTAGTCGCCCGCCATCAGAAACGGTTCCTCGTCCTTCAGCAGCGCCTCGGCGCGTTTTTTCAGCCGCTTCATCCAGTCCAGCTTGTAGTCGTATTTCGGCCCCGGCGCGGGGTTTCCGTTCGGCAGGTAGAGGCAGCAGACCCGCACCGCGGTCTTGTCACCGATCACCGTCGCCTCGATCCAGCGCGCCTGTTCGTCGTCCTTGTCGCCGGGCAGGCCGCGCTTGATATCTTCAAGCGGCAGTTTCGACAGGATCGCCACGCCGTTGAAGCTTTTCTGGCCGTGTGTCTCGACCGTGTAACCGAGGTCCTCGATAGGTTCACGCGGAAAGTTCTCGTCCATACTCTTGATTTCCTGCAACAAAACCACATCGGCCTCGGCGCTTTGCAACCAGTCGAGCAGGGCCGGCAGACGCGCCTTGATCCCGTTTATGTTGAACGTCGCGATTTTCATGGGCACTCCTCGGCTCGGCGCAGGTCTTGAGTCTATCGAAAGCGGGTCGGGCTTCGCAAGACCGGAACGTGGTTAATCATTGATAAACGCTTCGGGGGGAAACTGCATCCGTGAAATCCGAAACACAGGAGGTTCCATGCCGCCGCCATTGGTAAAGGTTTTCGGCGAGCGCAATACGGGCACGCGGGCGCTGCTGCAAATGCTGCGCCGGTCGGGCGAGGTGACCCTGCGCATGGCCGGGGCCGGGTCACCGGCGGAGCAAAGGCGTCGTGCGGAGATGGAGGCGCGGATTTCCGAGCAGTTCACCGGCGCGTGGCGCAAGCTCTATATGGACGCGCTGCGGGACAACCTGCGGCACCGGACCGATCCGCTTGTCACGTGGAAACATGCCGCGCCGGAATGGCAGCAGAGCTTTGCCGACGAGCGGGCGAGCGTGATCTTTATGGTGCGCAACCCTTATTCCTGGGTCCTGTCGATGGTGCGCCGCCCGTATCATATCGCGGGTCGGCGTCCGGCAGGGCTGGAGGAGCTTCTGACCCGTCCGTGGCTGACCCAGCGCCGCGACAACACCGGGATATTGCTGCCGGACGTTCTGGCGCTGTGGCAGGCCAAGCTGGATGCCTACCGGCGGTTTGCCGTGCAGGCCAAGGCACAAGGCGTGAAAACCGGCGTCCTGAATTTCGAGGCTTTCGTGGCCGATCCGGTCGCCAGCGCCAAGGCGGCCTTGCGGAACTGTGGAATTCCGGCGGAAAACCTGCGTCCGGCACGGCGCAACACCAAGGACAGCGGACAACGCCTGTCCGAAATCCAAGCCTATTACGGTCAGGAGAAATGGCGCGCCGACCTGACGCGCGGCAGCGTGGCGATGATCAATTCGCGGATGGATTGGGGTTTGGCGGGCGAATTCGGCTACCGGCGCTTGCCGCCGGAAGAATTCCCGGCGCAACCGGACGCAGGCGACGCGAGCGCACCCGCCGCATCGCAGGACGTTACGGCGCTAGAGCGAGAAAGAGGTGCCGCAGCCACAGCTTGAAGTGGCGTTCGGATTGTCGATGACAAACCGCGCCCCGATCAGTTCTTCGGAGAAGTCGATCACGGCATTGGATAGGAAGGGCAGGGAAACCGCGTCGATCATCACCTTCTGGCCGTCTTTCTCCAGCACCAGATCATCCTCGGCCGGGGTATCGTCGAGCTTGATTTCATACTGGAAACCGGAACAACCGCCGCCTTCGACGGCGACACGCAGGGCCTGCGCATGGCTGGCGTCGGCGTTGATCTCCGCCAGACGCGCAAAGGCGCGGTCTGTGACTTTCGGTGGCAGGTTCAGGTCCATCTTTCGATCTCGATCCGTATGATGTAAGTGTGTCCTATATAAGCGGGCGAGCACGTCCCGACAAGACAAAGGCGATCACATATGCTTGCGAGTTTTGCATGCGATCCGGCGTACAGCCGCGGCAGGCTGGTAAAGGAAAACGACAGCAGTCACAGATCCGCGTTTCAGCGCGACCGCGACCGGATCATCCATTCCACGGCATTTCGGCGGTTGAAACACAAGACGCAGGTCTTTGTCGAGCACGAGGGCGACCATTTCCGCACCCGTCTTACGCACACGATCGAGGTGGGCCAAGTGGCGCGGACCATTGCCAAGGTCCTAGGCCTGAACATCGAACTGACCGAGGCCGTGGCGCTGGCCCACGATCTGGGCCACACCCCCTTCGGCCATACGGGTGAAGACGCGCTGGCGGCCTGCATGGCGCCCTACGGCGGGTTCGACCATAATGCGCAGGCGATCAAGATCGTCACCTCGCTCGAAAAGCACTATGCCGAATTCGACGGGCTGAACCTGACATGGGAGACGCTGGAGGGCATCGCCAAACACAACGGGCCCGTTGTGGGCAAGCTGCCCTACGCGCTTGCCGAATACAACGCGCGCCATGATCTGGAACTGCACACCCATGCCAGCGCCGAGGCCCAGGTCGCCGCGCTGTCCGACGACATCGCCTATAACAACCACGATCTGGACGACGGACTCCGGGCCGGGCTGTTCACGACCGCCGACCTGCAGGAATTGCCGATCGTCGGCGCGTGTTTCGCGCAGGTGGACGCCGCCTATCCCGATCTGGATGGCGAAAGGCGCCGGCACGAGGCCCTGCGCCGCGTCTTTGGCGTGATGGTCGAGGACGTGATTTCCGAAAGCCAGCGCCTGCTGGCCAATGCAGCGCCGCGGTCGCCTCGCGACGTGCGCAACATGGGTGTGCCGATGGTGCAATTCTCGGCGCAGGTCTGGAAGGACCTGCAAGTGATCCGCGCCTTCCTGTTCGAAAACATGTACCGCGCCGAAAGCGTCAAGATCATGCGCGAGCGCACGGCGAAGGTGGTCACCGAACTGTTCGCGGCTTTTATGGCCGACCCGTCGCTGCTGCCCGAGGGCTGGCTGCGC
>JBFIHV010000054.1:0-10640 GCA_041601595.1 Amylibacter sp.
ACGTATTTGTTGTGCACGATCTCGTGCCGGACATAGACCGGCGCGCCCCATTTGCCGATCGCCATCTCGACGATCTTGATGGCGCGGTCGACGCCGGCGCAAAAGCCGCGCGGGGCGGCGAGGTAGAGGGTCAGGTCTGGTTTGCTCATGCCTAGGGGTTTTAACCCGATGCGGCGCACATTCAACGCCTTTCGGCGATGGCGCCGCGAATTTCCGCCGGATCGCGGCCCGCGATACGAAACAGGGCGCCCGCGGCGCCCTGTGTCAGATACTCATTCCTCGGATTCGTATTCCGGGACGCTCTCGTTTTCGCTACCGGGACGCGGCGGCCTGCCGATCACTTCGCGCAGCTCGTCCAGTTCGATGAAGTTGTCGGCCTGGCGGCGCAGTTCGTCGGCGATCATCGGCGGTTGCGAGCGGATGGTCGAGACGACGGAAACCCGCACGCCCTGACGTTGCAGCGATTCGATCAGCGGGCGGTAATCGCCGTCGCCGGAGAAGATCACGATATGGTCAACATGCGGCGCGAGCTCCATGGCGTCGACCGCCAGCTCGATGTCCATGTTGCCTTTGACTTTGCGCCGTCCGATGCTGTCGGTGTATTCCTTGGCCGGCTTGGTCACCATGGTGAAGCCGTTGTAGTTCAGCCAGTCGACCAGCGGGCGGATCGGAGAGTATTCTTCGTTTTCAAGCAGGGCCGTGTAGTAGAAAGCCCGCAGCAGTTTGCCTCGACGCATGAATTCCGTGCGCAGCAGCTTGTAGTCGATATCGAATCCAAGTGCCTTTGCGGCGGCGTAAAGGTTGGAGCCGTCTATGAAGAGCGCCAATCGCTCATCACGGTAAAACATGTGTTCGTCCTTTCAATACCTTGTCCCACAGACGCAATGTGTGTAGGGGAAAATGGGGCGCCCCGGGAGAGTGGCACAATAGGAAATTAACTTGGTACATCAAGTAAATATTTTAACACATTCCATTAAGGAATGCTTGATCGCGATCGGGTCCAACCAACCCTTTGAATGCATTCAATCTTTTGAATTAGTGCAGTTGGCGATAAAACGCCTGACCGATCGGAATCTGCGAATCATCGGTACAAGTCCGTTCTATCGAACGCCCGCCTTTCCCAAGGATTCGGGGCCGGATTTCATAAATGCGGTGGTCGCCGCGGAAACGGAAATAAGCCCGGACGCGGTGATCTCGGCGCTTCACGATGTCGAGAAGTCGCTCGGCCGCGACCGGAAATCCCGCTGGGCGCCGCGCACGCTCGACCTCGATCTGATCGATTACGCGGGCCTCGTCCTGCCCGATCCGGCGACCTACAGGGCATGGGCGGAGGCCCCGCCGGAGGTGCAGCGGTCGAAAGCTCCCGAAGAACTGATCCTGCCGCATCCCCGCCTGCAGGATCGCGGCTTTGTCCTGCTGCCGCTGCGCGATGTCGCGCCGGACTGGACCCATCCGGTGACCGGCGAGACCGTGGACGCCCTGATCGCCCGTCTGGACGAAAAGGATATCGGCGAAATGAAGCCGCTTAGGGCGGGCAATTGACTGACGGGTTGGGCTTGCCATTCCGCAGGAAAAAGCGTAATCACACCAACTCATTCAAAAGTTGTTAGCTGGAGTGGCCCATGGCACGCGTAACCGTAGAAGATTGTGTAGATAAGGTACCGAACCGGTTCGACCTTGTAATGCTGGCCGCACACCGTGCGCGCGAGATATCTTCGGGCGCGAAAATCACCGTTCCGCGCGACAACGACAAGAACCCTGTCGTGGCCCTGCGCGAGATCGCGGAAGAGACCCTGACGGCCGAGCAGTTGCGTGAAGCGGCGATCGAGAGCTACCAGACCCAGATCGAGGTCGACGAGCCCGAAGAGGATCAGATGGCGTTGCTGATGGGCGGCGAAAGCGACAAGCCCGACGACGACATGTCGGAGGAAAACCTGCTGCGCGCCCTGATGGAAGCGCAGGAAGGCAAGTAGGGGGCAGGCTCCAGCGCATGTTCCCGGACATGCCCCCAGCCCAGAGAACGGTCGGTCATGAAATCTGTTGAGACACTGATCGACCAGATCAGGGCCTACAACCCGAAAACAGACGAAAAGCTGATCCGCGAGGCTTACGACTTCGCGAAGCAGATGCACGCGGGCCAGTTCCGCCATTCCGGCGAGCCCTATTTCTCGCATCCCGTCGAGGTCGCGCTGATCCTGGCGCAGCAGAACCTGGACGACGCGACCATCGTGACCGCCCTGCTGCACGACACGATCGAAGACACCGACTCCACCTACAAGCAGCTGACCGTCAGGTTCGGCGACGAGATCGCCCAGCTTGTCGACGGCGTCACCAAGCTGACCAATCTGGAGCTGTCGTCCTCGGAAACCAAGCAGGCCGAGAATTTCCGCAAGCTGCTGCTGGCGATGTCCAAGGACATCCGGGTCATTCTGGTCAAGCTGGCCGACCGGCTGCACAACATGCGCACGATCAAGCACATGCGCCCCGAGAAGCAGACCCAGAAAGCGCGCGAGACCATGGACATCTTCGCGCCGCTGGCCGGCCGCATGGGTATGCAGTGGATGCGCGACGAGCTGGAGGACCTGGCCTTCCGCGTGCTGAAGCCGGACGCCCGCAGTTCCATCGTCCGCCGGTTTCTGACCCTGCGCAACCAGACCGGCGACGTGGTCACCAAGATCGCGCAGGATATCCGCGCCGAGCTTGACAAGGCCGGCATCCAGGCCGAGGTCTTCGGGCGCGAGAAAAAGCCCTATTCGATCTGGCGCAAGATGCAGGAGAAGAACGAGGGCTTCTCGCGGCTGTCCGACATCTATGGTTTCCGCATCCTGACGAGCAAGGAAACGGACTGTTACAAGGTCCTTGGCGTGATCCACCGGCGCTGGCGCGCGGTTCCGGGGCGGTTCAAGGACTATATCAGCCAGCCGAAGCTGAACGGCTACCGGTCGATCCACACCACCGTTTCGGGGCGCGACGGACGCCGCGTCGAGGTGCAGATACGCACCCATGCCATGCACGAGGTCGCCGAGGCCGGCGTCGCCGCGCACTGGTCCTACAAGGACGGCCAGCGGGTCGAGAACCCGTTCACCGTCGATCCGGTGAAATGGCTGTCGGACCTTACCGAAAGCTATAACAGCGCCGACAACTACGGCGATTTCCTGGAACATGTGAAGCTGGACATGTTCGCCGACCAGGTCTTCTGCTTCACGCCCAAGGGCGACGTCATCCCGCTGCCGCGCGGGGCGACCCCGATCGATTTCGCCTATGCCATCCACACCCGCATCGGCGCGGCCTGCGTCGGGGCCAAGGTCGACAACCGCCGCGTGCCGCTGTGGACGCGGCTGCGCAACGGCCAGTCGGTCGAGATCACCACAGCCGAGGGCCAGCGGCCGCAGCCGACCTGGATCGACATCGCGGTGACGGGGCGCGCCAAGTCGGCGATCCGCCGCGCCCTGCGCGACGAGCACAGGGAAGGCTTCATCCGGCTGGGCCGCGAACTGGCGCGCGTGGCGCTGGAACATGTCGGCAAGAAGGCCAGCGACACGGCCCTGCGCACGGCCGCGAAGAACCTCGGCCTGTCGGGGCCGCAGGAGCTGCTGGAACAGCTCGGCAGCGCCGAACTGACCGGATCGCGGCTGGTCGAGGTCCTGTACCCCGAGCTGATCCGCGACGCCGAGGGCGAGGTCAACCAGCCGGCGGGCCGCATCGTCGGACTGGAGGCGGAACAGTTCGCCCAGCCCGGAAACTGCTGCCAGCCGCTGCCCGGAGAGCGCATCGTCGGCATCGCGACGCGCGGCAAGGGCGTGATCGTGCACCGCATCGATTGCGAAAGGCTGGCGGCCTATGAGGACCAGACCGACCGCTGGATCGACCTGCACTGGACCGAGGGCAGGTCGGCCGCCGTGCACGCCGCGGGGATCGAGGTCACCATGGCCAACGACACCGGCGTGCTCGGCCGTATCTGCACCCTGATCGGCGAGCAGAAAGCCAATATCGCCGACCTGCATTTCACCGAGCGGAAACCGGATTTTTACCGTGTCGAGATTGATATCGAGGTGCGGGATGTGGAACATTTGCACCATGTCATGACAGCGATCGAGGCTGATTCGGATGTCGCCCAGATCCTGCGGATAAGTGCCCGCCACAAAGCCGAATGACCGGACAGGCCAGAACCTGAAAGTAGGGAATATTGTTCAAGCGCAGAAATCCCAGGTCCTATTGGGAATCATTTGTGGAGATGTTCTACCCGCGGTCGGGATGGCGGCGCGCGCTGGGCTATATCCGTCACCGCTTGCAGCGCCTGCCGGACACGCCGCACAAGATCGCCATGGGCTTCGCCTGCGGTGTCTTCGTCAGCTTCACCCCCTTCTTCGGTTTCCATTTCGTCGTCGCCGCCCTGATGGCGGTCATCTTCCGCGGCAATATCGTGGCGGCGATCCTGGGCACGTTTTTCGGCAATCCGATAACCTTTCCCTTTATCGCGGGGTTCAGTTACCGGCTGGGCTGGTTCCTGCTGGGCCACGGCAACGAACAGGCGGTCTGGCCGATTATCCGGCACGGGTTTTACGAGGCTTTCGACGGGCTCTGGCACAATTTCCTGGCGATCTTCACAAGAGAGACGATGGACTGGACCGGTATTGTCGATTTCATGCAGACCGTGTTCATACCCTATCTGATCGGCGGCCTGATGCCGGGCTTTGTCATCGCGGTGCTGTTCTACGTCGGGACCAAGCCGCTGATCGCCGCCTATCAGCACCGGCGCAAGGGCCGGCTGATGGCCAAGCTGAAGGAACTGCGCGAGAAAAAAAGGCAGTCCGAGGCTGACGTCCAGTAAATTAGCAACTACAGTGCGGGAAACTTTCGCGAGGGGCCTATGAGCGCAAGCAGACAAAAGCAGGACAAGGGCCGTTTGCGGCTGGGTGTGAACATCGATCATGTCGCCACCGTGCGCAATGCGCGCGGCGGGGCATACCCTGACCCGCTGCGCGCCGCGCTGCTGGCCGAGAAGGCCGGCGCCGATGGCATCACGGCGCATCTGCGCGAGGATCGCCGGCATATCACCGATGCCGATATCGACGCGCTGATGGCGCATCTGACCGTGCCGCTGAATTTCGAGATGGCGGCGACGCCGGAAATGCAGGCCATCGCCCTGCGCCACAAGCCGCATGCCGTCTGCATCGTGCCGGAGAAACGCGAGGAGCGCACCACCGAGGGCGGTCTGGAAGTGGCGCGCGAGGAAAACCGCATCGCGCATTTCATCGCCCCGCTGCGCGACGCCGGCTGCCGCGTGTCGATCTTCATCGCCGCCGACGAGGCCCAGATCCGGTCTGCCGCGCGGATCGGCGCGCCGGTCGTCGAACTGCACACCGGGGCCTATTGCGACGCCCACGCCGAGGGCCGCCTGGCCGCGCGCGACGCGGAGCTGGAACGGCTGCGCGAGATGTCGGCGCTGGCGCATTCCCTTGGGCTGGAGGTCCATGCCGGTCACGGCCTGACCTATGACACCGTGACCCCGATCGCGCGGTTTCCCGAGGTGCGCGAACTGAACATCGGCCACTTCCTGATCGGCGAGGCGATCTTTGTCGGCCTGCCCGCCGCGATCGTGGAAATGCGCCGGTTGATGGATGCGGCGCGCGAATGACGGGGCGGCGATGATTCTGGGCATCGGCACCGATCTGGCGAATATCGAGCGCATAGAGCGCGTGCTCGACCGCTACGGCGACCGGTTCCGGAACCGCGTTTTCACCGATCTGGAGCAGCGCAAGGCAGAGCGCCGGAAGGACGTCGCGGGCACCTATGCCAAGCGCTGGGCCGCGAAGGAGGCGTGCTCCAAGGCGCTGGGCACCGGCCTGCGCATGGGCATCGCGTGGAAGGACATGTCGGTGCGCAACCTGCGCACCGGACAGCCGGTGATGGAGCTGACGGGTTGGGCGGCGGAGCGGCTGAAAGCCATGACGCCCGAGGGCTATGAGGCCACGGTGCATGTGTCGCTGACCGACGATCACCCATGGGCGCAGGCCTTCGTCGTGATCCATGCGTCGCCGGTCGGCAAAGGCAACGGTTGACTATGGCCGCCGCGGCGGTCATGTAGCCGGAGAAATCGAAGAGGTATCGGGCGTGAGGCAGCAAATGGCGAGCAAGGCGAAATCGGCAGACGGGTGGGGCGAAACGATCAAGACGGTCGTCTATGCCCTATTGATCGCGGGCGTGGTGCGCACGCTGTTCTTTCAGCCGTTCTGGATTCCCTCCAGTTCGATGAAGCCGACGCTGCTGGTCGGCGACTTCCTGTTCGTCAACAAGATGGCCTACGGCTATTCCAAACACTCCTGCCCCTGGTCGCTGTGCCCGATATCGGGCCGTATCCTCGGGTCGGAACCGGAGCGGGGCGATATCGTCGTGTTCAAGCATCCGGTGACCAGCGTCGATTTCATCAAACGGCTGATCGGCCTGCCCGGCGACCGCGTGCAGATGCAGAACGGCCAGCTGTTCATAAACGACGTCGCCGTGCCGCTGGAAAAGATCGGCACCTTCACCGAGACATTCGAGCAGCAGGGCCCGATGCGCGGCACCCCGCGCTGTTCCAATGCGCCGGTCGGGCAGGGCGCGGTCTGCGAAAAAGAGCTTTACGAGGAAACGCTGCCGAACGGCGTGAAACATCAGGTTCTGAACATCGACAATTCCTTTGCCGACAACACGCCGGTGTTCACCGTGCCCGAGGGCCAGTATTTCTTCATGGGTGACAACCGCGACAATTCCGGCGACTCGCGCTTTCCGCGCAATGTCGGCGGCGTCGGCTTCGTGCCGTTCGAAAACCTGGTCGGGCGCGCCGACCGCGTGGTGTTCTCGTCCGCGGGGCGCTGGATACCGGCGTTCTGGACCTGGCGCAGCGACCGTTATTTCAAGAGGCTCGATTGAAGCTGGCGGCGGAACTTCAGGATTTCAGCGAACGGCTGGGTCACAACTTCTCCGACCCGTCGCTGCTGATTCAGGCGATGACGCACGCGTCCCTGTCCTCGCCGTCGCGCGACGACAACCAGCGGCTGGAGTTTCTGGGCGACCGTGTGCTGGGCCTGATCATCGCCGAGGCGACGCTGGCGCATGACCCTGCCGCCAAGGAAGGTCAGCTTGCGCCGCGCTTCAACGCGCTGGTGCGCAAGGAGACCTGCGCCGAGGTGGCGGTTGAGGTCGATCTGGGCGCGGCGCTGAAGATGGGACGGTCCGAAATGCTGTCCGGCGGACGGCGCAAGCAGGCGATCCTGGGCGACGCGATGGAGGCGGTGATCGCCGCCGTCTATCTGGATGCCGGTTTCGAGGCGACGCGCAAACTGGTGCTGCGGCTCTGGGGCAGGCGGATCGCCGAGGCCGAAGAGGATGCCCGCGACGCCAAGACCATGTTGCAGGAATGGGCGCAGGCCCGCGGCATGGCGCCGCCGGTCTATCACGTTCTGGGCCGCTCCGGCCCGGACCATGCGCCGGTCTTCGAGATCGAGGCGAAGCTGGAAAACGGCACATCCGCCAAGGGGCGGGCGACATCGAAACGGGCGGCACAACAGGGCGCGGCGCAAGGCCTGCTCGACAAACTGGAACGGGACACATGACGGAAAAATGCGGCTTTGTCGCCCTGATCGGCGAACCGAACGCGGGCAAATCGACCCTGATGAACCGCATGGTCGGGTCCAAGATCGCGATCGTGACCCATAAGGTGCAGACCACGCGCGCCCGCCTGCGCGGCATCGCGCTGCGCGGGCAGACGCAGATCGTGTTCGTCGACACGCCGGGCCTGTTCCGCACCAAGCGCAAGCTGGACCGCGCCATGGTCGCGGCGGCATGGTCGGGGGCGGCGGACGCCGATGTCGTCGTGCTGCTGGTCGAGGCGCATCGCGGCATCACCAAGGGGGTCGAGATGATCCTCGAGGGGCTGGAAAAGCGCGGCAACCCGAAACAGGTGGTGGCGCTGGCGATCAACAAGATCGACAAGGTGAAATCCGAGGTGCTGCTAGCGCTGACCAGGGAATTGAACGAGCGGTTCCCGTTTGCCGAAACCTTCCTGATCTCGGCTGAAAAGGGCCACGGGGTCGAGGCGCTGGCCGAGTGGCTGGCCAAGACCCTGCCGGAAGGCCCGTGGCTGTACCCCGAGGACCAGATCGCGGATGCGCCGATGCGCATGATCGCGGCCGAGATCACCCGCGAAAAGCTGATGCTAAGGCTGCATCAGGAGCTTCCCTACCAGCTGACCGTGGAAACCGAGCACTGGACCGAGCGCAAGGACGGCTCGGTGCGCATCGATCAGGTCATTTACGTGTCGCGCGACGGCCACAAGGGCATCGCGCTGGGGCCGAAGGGCGCGACCATCAAGGCGGTCAGCATGGCGGCGCGGGCCGAACTGGCAGAGATGCTGGGCCGCGAGGTGCACCTGTTCCTGCAGATCAAGGTCCGCCCGAACTGGGAAAACGAGGCCGAGCGCTATTCCGAGATGGGACTGGATTTCAAGGACACGAAATAGGCCATGGGCCCGCGTCTGACATCGGATTTCTGGGTCGGGGCCTATCTGCGCCGGCTGGACATGAACAACATTCCGGCCTTCGTCACCGCCAAGGGCGACGCGACCGCGGGCGCGGTTCTGGTCAAGCTGAACACGCTCGACGGCAAGGCGGCGGCCTTTCAGCGCAGTTTCAACATCGAGGGCGACCGGGTCTGGGTCACGCTGGCCGAAGGGCCGGAGCCGGAGGTGGATGCGGTGCTGGCGCGCCAGCGGAACTTCGATCCCGATCTGTGGGTGATCGAGGTCGAGGACCGGCAGGGGCGACATTTGCTCGACGAAGACGGCTTATCGGGCTAGCGTGAATCCATGGACTGGAACGACGAAGGCGTGATCGTGTCCCTGCGCGGGCACGGCGAGACATCCGCGATCATCGAAGTGCTGACGGCCACGCACGGCCGCCATGCCGGGATCGTGCGCGGCGGCGCGTCGCGCAAGATGAAGCCGGTGCTGCAACCCGGCACGCAGGTCACGGTGGACTGGCACGCGCGGCTGGAGGAACACCTCGGCACGTTCCGCGTCGAGCCGCTGCGGGCGCGGACGCGGGTTCTGTCGGACCGCGCGGCGCTGGCAGGGCTGGGGGCGGTCTGTGCGCTGGTGCGCTTCGCCTTTCCCGAACGCATGGAGCTGCCCGCGCTTTACGCCGCGACGGTGGATCTGATCGAGCGGATGGAGGCCGACGAGAACTGGGCGGTGCACTATGCGCTGTGGGAAAAGGAACTTCTGGACGGGCTGGGCTACGGCCTTGACCTGAGCGATTGTGCGGTGACGGGATCGGTTGACGATCTGGTCTGGGTCTCGCCGAAAACGGGCCGCGCGGTCAGCCGTTCGGCGGGCGCGGACTGGCAGGACCGGCTGCTGCCGCTGCCGCCGTTCCTGCGCGATGCGACGACGCAGGCGCGCGGGGCCGAGGTGATGGACGCGCTGAAGACCACGGGCTATTTTCTGGAACGCTGGCTGGCGCCGGCGCTGGGCGACCGGCCGGTGCCCGAGGCGCGCCTGCGGCTGATCGCGGCGCTGGTGCGGATGCAGGCGCGGGAAGAGGGGGGATAGAGATGCAGGGATTCGCGGAAATCCGCGACCGCGCGGCGGAGCGCAAGGGCGGGCCGGAAATGCTCGAGATGCTGCTGCCGGTGGACGAGGGGATCGAGATCGCCGCGCTGACCGACGACCGCATCCTGTCGCAGTTCACCAAGCGGGTGTTTCAGGCGGGGTTCAACTGGTCCGTGGTGGAAAACAAGTGGCCGGGCTTCGAGGAAGCCTTCCACGGTTTCGACATCGCGCGCAACGCCATGATGTCGGACGAGGATCTGGACGCGCATCTGCGCGATACCCGCATCATCCGGCACGGCGCGAAAATCCTGTCGGTGCGGGACAACGCGGTATTCCTGTCCGATTTGGCGCGCGAACACGGTTCCGCGGCGGCGTTCTTCGCCGGCTGGCCGTCCGACGATCTGGTCGGCCTGTGGGACGTGATGAAGAGGCGCGGATCGCGGTTGGGTGGCGTGACGGGACAATACGCGCTGCGGTTCCTGGGCAAGGACAGCTTTATTCTCAGCCGCTCCGTGGTGTCCGCGCTGCATCGGGCGGGGGTGGTGGACGGGCCCGCGACATCGAAGGGCGCGCTGCGCAAGGTGCAGGACGCGTTCAATGCGTGGCAGGAAGAAAGCGGCGAGAGCTACACGCGCATCAGCCGGATACTGGCGATGTCGGTGGCGGATTAGGGGACGGGGTGCCGTCAGGCGAATTTGGCCACAATCGTGTCGATCCCGGCCTGATAAATGCTGCCGACGGCATCGGCGATGCCCGGTTCACTGGAGTCGAACGAGGAAGACCAGCAAAGGATACACTTGTCCCCCTGATCCATGACTGAAATTGCACCGACATATCCGCTGATCGGTGCGTTTGTTTCCAGTGTCTGATAGCCGATGGAGGTACCATCGGTTCCCATGTCCCGTTCGAAGAATTCGCCGCCTTTGCTGAACTTCAGGCGTCGGTGCTGGATCCCATCTATAGTTTCCGGCTGGCTGGACACGATCGGCGGATTCCACTCCGGTAGCCCATCGAAGTCACCGACGATCTCCCAAACCTTCTCTGCCGGTGC
>JBFIHV010000055.1:0-10490 GCA_041601595.1 Amylibacter sp.
GGCAACCGTTGGATAATTCAGCCCAGGTCAGAAAGAGCGTGCCATTACAAGTCAGACAGAGCATAATCGCCCAAAAATCGGTGATATTTCCTGTCAGGGGGGCTATAATTTGGATCGACTGGACTGCGACCGCATGTTCCTGGCCGTCGCTGAAACCGGCAGCTTCACCGCCGCCGCAGCGAAACTGGGCACCAGTTCGGGCCAGGCATCGAAGCTGGTTTCGCGGCTGGAGGCCGAGCTTGACGTGCGCTTGCTGAACCGGACCACGCGCGCGGTGTCGCCGACCGAGGCGGGTCAGGCCTATCTGGAGCGCCTGCGGCCCCTGCTGGAGGAATTCGACAATCTCGACCTGTCGATCCGCAACATCTCGCAGGCGCCGCGGGGACGCCTGCGGCTGACCGCGCCATTGACGTTCGGCGCCATGGAACTGGCGCCGGCGCTCAATGATTTCGCGCTGAAATATCCGGAAATTGAACTGGACGTCGGCTTTACCGACCGGCTCGTGAGCCTTGTCGACGAAGGGTTCGACATGGCCGTCCGTGTCGGGCGTCCGGCCAGTTCCAGCCTGATTGCCCGCAGACTGTGTCAGGTCCGTATTTTTCCGGTAGCGTCGCCCGCCTACCTCGCACAACATGGCGTTCCCGCCGTGCCGGCGGATCTGGCAAGGCACGAATGCATCCTCGACACCAACATGCAGGACCCGAACCGCTGGGCGCTGCGGGACAGCGACAAGGATCCGGCGGCCGTCCTTGTAAAGGGCCGCCTGCGCTATTCCAACGCCGAAGCCTGCCTCAGCGCCGCCGAGGCCGGGCTGGGGCTGGCCTGCGTCCCGAGCTTCGTCTCCGGACCGGCGATCGCGGCCGGAAGGGTGGAGCCGGTGCTGATGGAGTTCGAACCAACGCCGCTCGGGGTTCATACGCTCTATCCGCATAACCGGCATCTGGCTGCCAAAGTGCGGGCTCTGGTCGATTTTCTTGCCGAGCGCTATCGCGGAAAACCGTCCTGGGAGGCGGGCTGGTAGGGCCCACCATTCCTTCCATTATGGAAGCAATTATATTCTAAAGAATCGGATTATAATTTGATCCGGACAGATACATATTACCGCTCGAACGGCGCCATGACGGCGCCACAAGAGGAGTTACAATTATGACAACGACCACAACATACCGGCCTGCAATTCTGGCCGACACCGACAACGCAGCACTTGCGGCCCTCGTCCTGCGGGTTACTCTGGGCATCCTGTTTCTGGCCCATGCCTGGCTCAAAATATTCATCTTCACCCCTGCCGGAACGGCGGGCTACTTCGAAAGCCTCGGATTTCCGGCCGTGCTGGCCTATCTGGTCATCATCGCGGAACTGGGTGGCGGTATCGCCCTGATCCTTGGCGTCTACAGCCGTGCGGTTTCGCTGTCGCTGGTCCCGATCCTGCTCGGTTCGATCTATGCGCCGCACGGCGCTGCCGGTTTCATCTTTTCGAATGAGGGCGGTGGCTGGGAATTTCCCGCTTTCTGGGCGATCGCCCTGGTTGTGCAGGCCCTGCTCGGCAACGGCAGTTTCGCACTCGGCGGCAGCCGCAACTGACCCCGCATTTGGCAATTCGCCACCCGACCGGATCGGTGCAAGACCCGATCCGGTCTCACCTTCTTCAATTCAGGAGTCCAGACCATGACCGCCACACACCTCGAAAGCAGGAAATTCGACCTCGCCGCCGCCCCGTTGCGGATCGGCAAGGTCCGCCTGCACGTCCGTGATCTGCCGCTTGTGTCCGGTTTCTATCAGGATGCTCTGGGCCTCGTTCAGACTGGCGCGGACAGTGACACCGTCACACTTGGAACAGCACCCCACCCCCTGCTGGAGCTTGTCAGCAAACCCGGCCTGACGCCGCGCGACCCGCGATCCGCCGGACTGTTCCACACCGCCTTCCTGTTGCCGCATCGCGCCGATCTGGGGCGCTGGTTGGCGCATGCGCGCGCACAAAATATCCCGCTTCAGGGAGCCTCTGACCATATCGTCAGCGAGGCGATCTACCTGTCGGACCCCGAAGGGAACGGCATCGAGGTCTACGTCGACCGGCCGGTTTCCCGCTGGCAGTCCCGCAACGGCGAGATTGTCATGGCGACCGAACCGCTGGACATCCGCGGCCTTTTGGATGCCGCAGGCGGACAGGACTGGAACGGCGCCCCCGCTGGTACGATCGTCGGCCACATGCACCTTCAGGTTGGCGACACCCAGATCGCCGAGGATTTCTGGAATGGCGTTATGGGTTTCGACGTCACGAACCATTATCCGGGCGCGACCTTCTTCGGCTCCGGCGGATATCACCACCAGATCGCCGCGAACATCTGGAACAGCCGCGGGGCCGGCGCACGACCTGAAGGCATGGCCGGATTGGCCGGATTCGAGGTTCTGGTCAGCGACAGGCCGATCCGCGATGCCATCGCGATGCGCGCAGAAGCTGCCGGGCGGCTGGTGTCCCGCACACCCGATACCGTAACGCTCAGCGATCCGTGGAACAATCGGATCACACTGAAACCATGACCCGACCGCAGGAGCCGGCGCGCACAGCCGGTTCCCGCACATCAAGGCTGCGATCTGCCCTTGGCGATCAGGGCCCGAACGTGTATGGCAACCGCATCTGACTTGCCAACCGCACAAAGGCCCCGCCGTGAACCCTTTTCCAATCCAGCCAAATTGCCAGGGCGGCGCGCTTTTCGCCGCGGGGCAGTGGTGAAACGGGAACGGTCCATTGCATAGAACGGTCAAACTCGCGCTTTGCAGCATCGCCGTCGGCGTCATTGTGCTCGCCCTTAAATATCTGGCCTACCATGTCACCGGCAGCGTCGCGCTGTTGTCCGACGCGATGGAGAGCATCGTCAACATCGCGGCAGCCGTCGCGGCGGTGATAGCCCTGCAGATCAGCGCGGTTCCCGCCGACGACAATCATCCCTACGGCCACAGCAAGGCTGAATATTTCTCTTCGGTCAGCGAAGGCGTTCTGGTCGTTCTGGCGGCGTTCGCGATCCTGCGCGAGGCCTATTTCAGCGCGCTCGATCCGGTCATGATAACAGCCCCTTTGAAAGGGATACTGATCAACGGTGCGGCCTCGGTTCTGAACGGCGCGTGGTCCTTCATCCTTATCCGAAAGGGTCGCGAATGGCGGTCGCCGGCGCTGCTCACGGATGGCAAGCACCTGTTCTTCGACGTCCTGACATCTGCGGGCGTACTGGTCGGTGTCGGACTTGTCGTGCTGACCGGATGGCAGAGGCTCGATGCCCTGATCGCCGCCGTCGTCGCCGTCTATATCCTCTGGTCGGGCTGGTCGCTGTTGCGCGACTCGGTCGGGGGATTGATGGATGCGGCAGCGTCGGAAGAGGTGCTGGAACGGATCCGCGGCACGATCGCGGAACATTCCCACGGCGCGCTGGAAGCGCATGACCTGCGCACCCGTTACGCGGGCCAACGGACATTTATAGAGTTCCACCTGATCGTATCGGGCAAGATGGACGTGGCAGAGGCCCACGAGATTTGCGACCGCATCGAGACTGCGCTGAAAAGGGAAATTCAGGGCAGCTTCGTCACTATCCACGTAGAGCCGGACCACAAAGCCAAGGAAGACGGTTCAGTCGTTTTTTGACCCGCGGGTCCCGGTCGACCCCGGCTTGACCGCTCGGCCTCCGCGCCAACGACCGGCGGGACATTGCGGCAACAGTCAAGTCATTCAACTGAATCCCGTCGAATCGCGGGAAACGTGTTATGCTCCGTGTTTTCCGGGGTGCGCCCCATATATTTGCGCGACCCCACAAAAGGGAGCGAAATCATGAAGACAAGTAAGGTAACCAGTCTGGCCATATCAGTGCTACTGGCAGCATCATCCATAGGGTCTGCCGATAATTACGACATGGAGGCTCTGCGCGCCGCAGCCGAAAAATACAAGGATGTGAACGTGGCTCTGGCGGAGGGGTTCATACCGGACCCGTCCGGCCATTGCGTTTCGGCCGAGGCCGAGGGCCTGCCGCCTGAATGGGGCGGTATGGGTATACACTATCTCAACCCGGCAAAACTGCAGATCACGGGCGACAATCCGCGGGTCGACGGGATGAGCTCGCACACGGATTTCATGGCGCCGGCCATCCTGCTGTATGAACCGCAGGCGGACGGCTCACTGGAACTGGTCGGCATCGAGAATCTGGTGTTCGAGAAAGCCTGGATGGGCATGGGCCACAGCGGCCCGCCCATGATAAACGGGCGTCAATGGGACCATATGTCGGACAATCCGGATACGCCCGGCGACGAGGCCCACGGCTTCATGCCGCATTACGACCAGCATGTCTGGCTGTTCCGCGAAAACCCCGCCGGTGACCTGATGCCGTTCAACCCGAACGTCACCTGCGAACACCACAAGGGTTAAGTCACCCGATTGAAAATCGCTTCGCGCAGGTGCGGCACTTGAAAGGGGGTTGATCGCGGCCCCCTTTTTCCGTTGCCGTCTACAACAGGTTGCTCGATTCCTTGACGGTTTCCATCGCGACATAGGTCGAGGTCTGCGCCACATGCGGCAGGGCCGACAGTTTTTCGCCCAGAACCCTGCGATATTCGGCGATGCTGCGCGTGCGGACCTTCAGCAGATAGTCGAAACCGCCGGCGATCATGTGACACTGTTCGATTTCCGGAACATTCATGACGGCGCGGTTGAACGCGTTCAGCGCCGCGGCGCGGGTGTCACTCAGCTTCACCTCGGCAAAGGCGACATGTTCCAGACCCAGCTTGACCGGGCTGAAGATCGCCTTGTAACCCAGAATATAGCCCTCTTTCTCCAGCCTGCGGATGCGCGCCTGACAGGGCGTCTTGCTCAGCCCGACGATATCCGACAGGGCCGCCAGCGTCATCCGCCCGTCCTGCGACAAGGCGCGGATGATTTTCAGGTCGAATGCATCCAGTTCTGTATCTGCCGACATTTCTTCACCTTTTTTCTGTCTAATTAGACAAATACAATTTATTTTACCAATTTGCTATATTTTTTGGGAAAAATGGCATGGGCCACAGTGTTATATTTATTGACAGGACCCTGTTTCAGACACCTCTTTTCATGGATCGACCAATGCTCAGCCAACACCGCACCCGCATACAAAAGAACCTGCGCATCAGCGAAAAAGTCGCGCTGACCAATTTGATGGACTCGGCTGACATCCCGGCCGAGACACGCCGCGCCGGTGTGAAGCGCGCGGTCGATGTCATTAACCGCATCCGCACATCCAGCAAGCCGACGATGATGGAGTCATTCCTTGCGGAATACGGATTGTCCACGAGCGAGGGCGTCGCGCTGATGTGTCTGGCGGAGGCCTTGCTGCGGGTGCCGGACGCGGAAACCATCGACGAGCTGATCACCGACAAGATCGCCTCCAGCGAATGGGGCTCGCACCTGGGGCACTCATCCTCGCCGCTGGTCAATGCCTCCACCTGGGCGCTGCTGTTCACCGGCAAGGTGCTGAACGAGGATCAGGATCAGAGCCTGTTCGCCACCCTGCGCGGCGCCGTCCGCCGTCTGGGCGAGCCCGCCATACGGGTCGCCGTCCGGCAGGTCATGCGAGAGCTGGGGCAGCAATTCGTGCTGGGCGAAAGCATCGAAGGCGGCATGAAGCGCGCCAAGCGGCGCGAAGCCGAAGGCTACACCTATTCCTATGACATGCTCGGAGAGGCCGCCTGCACCGAGAAAGAGGCCCGCGCCTATCATCTGGCCTATGCCGACGCCATCGGAGCCATCGGTCAGGCCAGCCATGGCGAGGACATCCGCACCAATCCGGGCATCTCGATCAAACTGTCGGCGCTGCATCCGCGTTACGAGCAATTGCAGAAACAGCAGGTCATGGACGAGCTGGTTCCCCGGGCGCGTTCCCTCGCCATCATGGCGAAATCCGCCGGGATCGGGCTGAACATCGACGCCGAAGAGGCCGACCGCCTGTCGATCTCTCTCGACGTGATCGAGGCCCTGCTGCGCGACCCTTCGCTGAAAGGCTGGGACGGGTTCGGCGTCGTGGTGCAGGCCTATGGCAAGCGCGCGCCTTTTGTACTCGACTGGCTGTATCAGCTGGCGACCGAACTGGACCGCAAGATCATGGTGCGTCTGGTCAAGGGCGCTTATTGGGACACGGAAATCAAGCACGCCCAGACAGAGGGTCTGGACGGTTTTCCGGTCTTCACCCGCAAGCCTTCGACCGACGTCAGCTATATCTGCTGCGCCAGGAAACTTCTGGGCATGACCGACCGGATCTATCCGCAGTTCGCAACGCACAACGCGCATTCCGCCGCGATGATCCTTGAAATGGCCGAGGACATCACCAGCTTCGAATTCCAGCGCCTGCACGGCATGGGCGAGGCCCTGCACGACGTTCTGGTCAAGACCGGCGGCGCGCGCTGCCGCATCTATGCGCCGGTCGGCAGCCACAAGGACCTGCTGGCCTATCTGGTGCGCCGCCTGCTGGAAAACGGCGCGAACAGCTCTTTCGTGAACCAGATCGTCGATGAAAGCGTCTCTGCCGAAGAGGTGGCGCAGGATCCGTTCGAAATCGTGTCCAGATACCTCGACGCGCCGGAAAATCCACATATCGCGCAGCCTTCGGAAATCTATGGCACGGACCGCAGGAACTCACAGGGATGGGATATCTATGATCCGCTGACGCTGGCAAACCTGAAGAAGCAGATACGCAAACACGTGCGGCCTGCGGCGGACGGCAAGCCAAACGATACCGCGCTGCCCGTGCAGAACCCCGCCACCGGAGACGTGATCGCTTATGCCGAAACCATGGACGAGGCTGCGATCAAGGAAACCGTGGATCGGTTGGCTCCGTGGTCCGGCGCCGATGCCGCGACCCGCGCCAAGGTTCTGCGCAAGGTGTCCGAACTTTATGAAAAACACGCCTTCGAAATTTTCGCCACCCTCGGGCAGGAAGCGGGCAAGAACCTGTCCGACTGTGTCGGCGAACTGCGCGAGGCGGTGGACTTCCTGCGCTACTATGCACGTCAGGCAGAGATCAAAAATCCGGAACCGCAAGGCGTCTTCGCCTGTATCTCTCCATGGAACTTCCCGCTGGCGATCTTCACCGGTCAGATATCTGCGGCATTGGCCGCCGGTAACGGCGTGGCCGCGAAACCGGCCGAGAGCACGCCGCTGATCGCGAAAATCGGCGTCCGGCTGATGCACGAGGCAGGCGTTCCGAAATCCTCGCTGACGCTGATCAACGGCACCGGCGCTGTGGCCGGCGCGGCCCTGTCACGGCACCCGAATATCTCGGGCATCTGCTTTACGGGATCGACGGCGACGGCGCAGGCGATCAATCGGTCGATGGCGGAACATCTGGCCCCTTCGGCAACGCTGATCGCGGAAACCGGCGGCCTGAACGCGATGATCGTGGACAGCACCGCCCTGCCGCAGCAAGCGACGCGCGACATCATCAATTCGGCCTTCCAGTCCGCGGGCCAGCGATGCAGCGCACTGCGCATCCTCTATGTGCAGGAGGACATCGCCGATACCCTGATGACCATGATCAAGGGCGCGATGGACTGTCTGACCGTGGGCGACCCGACCGACTTCGCGACCGACGTCGGCCCGCTGATCGACGCCACGGCGCAGCAGAAGATCCGGAGCTATGTCGAAGAAGCAAAATCCCGCGGCGCGCTGCTGAAGCAGCTCGACTGCCCGAAAACCGGTTTCTATGTCGGCCCGGCCCTGATCAAGGTAACGGGGATCGAGGAAATGGCCGAGGAGATGTTCGGGCCGGTCCTGCATGTCGCGACCTTCAAGGCATCCGAAATTGACAAAGTGATCGACGCGATCAATGCGTCTGGCTATGGCCTGACCTTCGGCCTGCACACCCGCATCGACGACCGGGTGCAGCATATCGTCGATCGCATCCATGCCGGAAACATCTACGTCAACCGCAACCAGATCGGCGCCATCGTCGGCTCGCAGCCCTTCGGCGGCGAGGGGCTAAGCGGCACCGGACCCAAGGCGGGCGGGCCGAACTACCTCGACCGGTTCTGCCGCCGGACCACCGATCCGGTCCAGCCGGACGAGGGCGCGCCGCTGAAGCTCGACCGCATCGACGCCGCGATCAGGGCCCTGCCGGAACAGGACGGACGGACGAACAGCTCGGACGCCCTGCCCGGCCCGACCGGTGAGTTGAACATGCTGACCACCTTGCCGAAAGGGCTGGTCCTGTGCCTCGGCCCGACGGCGAAGCTGGTGGCGGAGCAGGCCGAAACAGCACGGCTGGCAGGGTGCAGGGTGCTGGCCGCGGCGCCGGGGCTGACACAGGGTCTGGACGGGCTGGTGACACCCGCGACCGTGTCGGAGATCGCCGATCTGGATGCGGTGATCTATGCCGGAGAGAACCAGCGCGACTATCGCAGGGCACTCGCCGCACGCAACGGCCCGATCGTTCCCCTGATCGCGCACAAGGATTTCTCCAGGGATCTAATCAAGGAACGGCATCTGTGCATCGACACCACGGCGGCAGGCGGAAACGCCTCGCTTCTGGCGATCGACTAGGTCCGGCAGCCGCGCCCTGCGATTTCAACCAGTCCTGTGCGCAACTCCGGTTGCGCCTGGCGCTTTTCCTTGCACGAAGCGGGATTGCGGCGTTGCGATGGGCGACGGTCCGGATGCGGCCACCGAATGCGCGGGCCTGACGTCTGCCGGCGTCAAGCCGGCCCATCATTTTTTTTCGGCCCTGAAAGCGGAAAAATCGCTTAAGTTCTGGACAATGGAGCGCGGAAAACTGCATCCTTGACCTAATGCGCGTTCCAAGAGGATTACAATGCGGTATTCGGCACTTCGGATTTTTCAACAGGGTCTGACCGGCAATAAAGGCTGGAAGGCCGTCTGGCGGCAACCGAATCCGCAGAAGCACTATGACGTCGTGATTGTCGGCGGCGGCGGCCATGGTCTGGCGACGGCCCACTATCTGGCCAAGGTCTTTGGCATCCGGAATGTCGCGGTTCTGGAAAAAGGCTGGCTCGGGTCCGGCAATGTCGGCCGCAACACCACCATTATCCGGTCGAACTACCTGCTGCCCGGCAACACGCCCTTCTACGAGTTTTCGATGAAACTGTGGGAGGGTCTGGAGCAGGATCTCAATTATAACGCCATGGTGTCGCAGCGCGGCATCCTGAACCTGTGCCACAACGACGCCCAGCGCGACGCCTACGCGCGGCGCGGCAACGCCATGCTGATGGCGGGCGCCGATGCGGAACTGCTGGACAGGGACGCGGTGCGCGACATGTGCCCGTTTCTCGAACTCGAAAATTCCCGCTTTCCGATCACCGGCGGATTGTGGCAACCCCGCGCGGGCACGGTGCGCCACGACGCGGTGGCCTGGGGCTATGCCCGCAGCGCCGACCGCCGGGGCGTCGATATCATCCAGAACTGCGAAGTCACCGGTTTCCAGATCGAGAACGGCGTCTGCAAGGGGGTCGAGACGTCCCGCGGCCCGATATCGGCCGGCAAGGTCGCGGTCTGCGTCGCCGGATCGTCGAGCCGCGTCATGGCGAAGGCGGGGATGCGCTTGCCGATAGAAAGCCACGTCTTGCAGGCCTTTGTCAGCGAAGGCCTCAAACCGACGATCCCCGGCGTTGTCACCTTCGGCGCCGGCCACCTGTATATCAGCCAGTCCGACAAGGGCGGACTGGTGTTCGGCGGCGATCTGGACAAATACAATTCCTATGCCCAGCGCGGCAACCTGCCGGTCATCGAACATGTCGCCGAGGACATGATGGCCATGATCCCGGTGCTCGGACGCGCGCGGCTGTTGCGCATGTGGGGCGGCGTCATGGACATGTCGATGGACGGCTCGCCCTTTATCGACAAGACGCATATTCCGGGCCTCTATTTCAACGGCGGCTGGTGCTATGGCGGTTTCAAGGCGACGCCGGCCAGCGGCTATTGCTATGCGCATCTTCTGGCGAAGGACGCGCCGCACCCGACCGCAAGGGACTATCGGCTGGATCGCTTCATGCGCGGCAGCGCCATCGACGAAAAGGGCGCCGGCGCCCAGCCCAACCTGCATTAGAGAGCGAGAGAATGATCATCAACCATCCCCTCCTCGGACCGCGCGACGCAGAGGAATTCGTTCATCTCGGCGATGCCGCCCTGATCGACCGTCCCGACTGGCAGGCCGGCGACGCGTTGGAGCAGTTCCACGATTATCTTTACCTGCGCGACAACCCCGCCGGAGAATATCGCGAACTGTGGTATCACGAACAGGGCGACCGAAGCTGGCTGGTCGTCACGCGCGACACGCTGACCCACGAGATATCCAAGATCGAGCTGGCGCGCGATGTCGCCCGCAAACGGGGACGCGGCGCATGATCCGGAATAACCGCATCGACGGCGGGCTGATCGACCGGTCGAAATCGTTGAAGTTCACCTTCAACGGCACTGAAATGAGCGGCCATGGCGGCGATACGCTGGCCTCCGCCCTGCTGGCCAACGGGCA
>JBFIHV010000056.1:0-10457 GCA_041601595.1 Amylibacter sp.
CTGAACGACGAGATACCCGCCATCGTGGACACTTACCGGTTCTTTGCCGGCGCGGTGCGGACCATGACGGGAATGGTCGCCGGCGAATACCTTCCCGGAATGACATCGATGGTGCGGCGCGACCCTATCGGGGTTGTCGCCTCGATCGCGCCCTGGAACTATCCGCTGATGATGATGGCGTGGAAACTGGCACCCGCGCTGTCCGGCGGCAATACGGTCGTCTTCAAGCCGTCCGAGCAGACGCCCCTGACCGCACTGAAAATGGCCGGTATCCTGGCCGATATCCTGCCCGAGGGCGTCGTCAATATCATTCCGGGCCGGGGTGAAACCGTGGGCAACCAACTGGTCAATCACCCGCTGGTCAACATGATCTCGCTGACCGGCGACATCGCGACCGGCAAGAAGATGCTGCAGGCGGCGTCGCGCAGCGTGAAGCGCACCCATCTGGAGCTTGGCGGCAAGGCCCCTGTCATCGTGTTCGACGACGCCGACATCAGCGAGGTCGTCGAGGGCCTGACCGCCTTCGGATATTACAACGCGGGTCAGGACTGCACCGCCGCTTGCCGGGTCTATGCAAGCGACAAGGTCCACGACAACCTCGTCGCGGACCTGTCCTTGGCCGTGTCAAAGATCAAATACGACCTGCCGGACGACACCCGGAACGAAATCGGCCCGCTGATCTCGGGGCGTCAGCGTGACCGCGTTGCCAGCTTTGTCGAACGCGCGCGCGAACTCAAGCATATCGAGATCACGACCGGTGGCCGCAGCCACGGGGAAAACGGTTTCTACTACGAGCCGACCGTTGTGGCAGGCGCGAGGCAAGAGGATGAAATCGTTCAGCGCGAGGTCTTTGGCCCCGTGGTCTCGATCACGCGGTTCAGCGATACCGATCAGGCCGTGAACTGGGCCAACGACAGCGGCTACGGGCTGGCCTCTTCGGTCTGGACCAAGGATATCGGGCGGGCCATGGAAACCGCCGCCCGGCTGCAATACGGCTGCACCTGGGTCAACACCCACTTCATGCTGACCACCGAGATGCCGCATGGCGGCCTGAAACAGTCCGGCTATGGCAAGGACATGTCGATTTATTCGCTGGAGGATTACACCGCCGTCCGTCACGTGATGATCAAGCACTGAGGCGCGAGCAGGTTAACCGGAAACGGCCTCTGCCGCGAAGGCAGGGGCCGTCGCCTTTCATGGTGCGACAGGCGCAAGCGCGCCGCAAGCCGTTCCCGCCAATCCGATTCCGGACTTTGCAGCAAAAAAGATGAAATTCCGGCTGGACTAATATCATATATATCGATACTTCGTGATATATGGATAAAAATCACGCCCTCGCCGCTTTTTCCGCGCTCAGCCAGCCCACGCGGCTCGATGTGTTTCGCTTGCTCGTCAAGGCCGGCGACACGGGAATGCTGGCCGGTGACATCGGCAACGCGCTCGACGTGCGCCAGAACACGATGTCAGCCAACCTCTCGGTCCTGCTGCAATCGGGACTGATCCGCAATGAACGTCAAGGCCGCAGTATCCGGTATTACGCGGACATGGACGGAATGCGCGGGCTGCTGGCCTTCCTGATGGAGGATTGCTGCGGTGGCCGTCCTGATCTTTGCCAACCCGTCATCGATGAAATCGCCTGTTCCTGCTAGGAGAAGACCTTGACCGACATATCCCCGCCCGCTGCCGCCGGACTTGGAACCTTTGAGCGCTGGCTGTCCCTCTGGGTCGCCCTCGCCATTGGCGCCGGGCTGATTTCCGGCAACCTGTTTCCGGGCCTTTTCGGGGTTCTGGCGTCGATGGAGATCGCTTCCGTCAACCTGCCGGTGGCGGTGCTGATCTGGGCAATGGTCTATCCGATGATGGTGGGTGTCGATTTCGGCGCCCTCAGGCAGATCGGGGAGAAGCCCAAGGGGCTGATCGTCACCCTCGCCGTGAACTGGCTGATAAAGCCCTTCACCATGGCCGCGCTGGGCGTGCTGTTCTTCAACCACGTCTTCGCGGGCCTGATCCCCGCAGACGATGCGCAGGCTTATCTGGCCGGCGTCATCCTGCTGGGGGCCGCGCCCTGCACGGCGATGGTGTTTGTCTGGTCCAACCTCACGCGCGGCGACCCGACCTACACGCTGGTTCAGGTCAGCGTGAACGATGTCGTCATGGTCTTTGCGTTTGCGCCCATCGTGGCCTTCCTGCTGGGGGTCACGGACATTGTCGTGCCTTGGGACACGCTGCTGCTGTCGGTCGGGCTCTATGTCATGCTTCCTTTGCTCGCAGGGTACCTGACGCGCCGGAAACTCGTTCAACAGGGCGGCGGATCGGCTGTTGACACGTTCAAGGCCCGCGTGCAGCCGTTCTCGGTCTTCGGCCTTCTGGTGACGGTCGTTCTTCTGTTCGGGTTTCAGGGACAGGTCATCCTCGACAACCCGTTCGTCATCGCGCTGATCGCCGTGCCCCTGCTGATCCAGACCTATGGCATCTTCTTTCTGGCCTATGGCGCGGCGCGGGCCTGGCGCATCCCGTTCAACATCGCGGCCCCCTGCGCCCTGATCGGAACTTCCAACTTCTTCGAACTGGCGGTCGCCGTCGCCATCAGCCTGTTCGGCCTGGGATCGGGAGCGGCGCTGGCGACAGTTGTCGGCGTCCTGGTCGAAGTACCCGTGATGCTGTCGCTGGTCGCCTTCGCCAACAGGACCCGGCACTGGTTCCCGTCCGAAGGCGCAGGCTGATGACCATTGTCATCCACCACAACCCGCACTGCGGAACGTCGCGCAATGTTCTGGCGATCATCGAGGCTTCCGGCGAGACGCCGGTTGTTATCGAGTATCTCAAGACGGGCTGGACGCGGGCGCAGTTGGCGGGACTGTTCGCCGCCGCGGATCTGACGCCCCGAACCGCCTTGCGCGTAACGAAATCCCCGGCCGAGGAACTGGGGCTACTGGACCCGTCCGTGACAGACGAGGCCCTGATCGAGGCCATGCTGGAACATCCCGTTCTGGTCAACCGACCCATCGTTTGTTCACCGAAGGGCGTGCGGCTCTGTCGTCCCAGCGAAGCCGTGCTCGACCTGCTCGACCGCCTGCCGCCCGGCCCGATGTCGAAAGAGGACGGCACGCCCCTCATCGACGCCGAAGGGAACCGCGTTGGCTGATACCCCGAACCTCGACGAATGCTGCTTCCGCCCGATCGACACCGAGCGACTGTTGGCGCCTGACCGGAACCCGCAGGCCCCGCGCATCCTGCTGCTCTACGGCTCTTTGCGGGATCGTTCTTACAGCCGGTTGATGACGGAAGAGGCCGCGCGCATCCTGACCCGCTTTGGAGCCGAAACCAGGACTTTCAACCCGTCCGGACTGCCCTTGCCCGACGATGCCGATGCGTCGCACCCCAAAGTGCAGGAGTTGCGTGACCTCGTTTCCTGGTCCGAAGGCATGGTCTGGTGCTCGCCGGAACGGCACGGCGCCATGACCGGCATCATGAAGACCCAGATCGACTGGATTCCCCTGTCCCTCGGCGCGGTGCGGCCGACGCAGGGCAAGACACTTGCCGTAATGCAGGTCTCCGGTGGCTCGCAGAGCTTCAACGCCGTCAACCAGCTGCGCATTCTCGGGCGCTGGATGCGCCTGCTGACCATTCCGAACCAGTCCTCGACCCCCAAGGCGTTTCTGGAATTCGACGAAGCGGGACGCATGAAGCCGTCGCCCTTCTACGACCGGATGGTCGATGTCATGGAAGAACTGATGAAGTTCACTCTGCTCACCCGCGACAACAAGGCCTATCTGGTCGACCGCTACAGCGAGCGCAAGGAAACCGCCGCCGAATTGTCGAAACGGGTGAACCAGAGGGCGGTTTAGCACGGTCGACCGGATCGCCCGCTTTCGGGAAAAATCACTCATATTATAGCGGGCGATGGCGCGCCGACCGAAACCGACTTCAGGATAGCGCGCTCAAAAACGCCCGGAAATGCTGACGGTCGGGACGGTCGCACATATCCGTGTCCTTCCCTATAGCATCCCATATGCCATTAAGCTGCCTCGCCGTATTTCAGCAAGGCACCCAGCCAACAATCTGCGGCGCCTGCAACGCGCCTGCCTGTCGTTTGACCTCGCGCCCGCCCTTGAAAGCGATCATCGTTGGAATTCCGCGGATGGCATAGGTGGTCCCCACTTGCGGGTAGTCCTCTGTGTTCAGCTTCACAAGCCGCGCCTTACCCTCCAACTGCGCCGCGGCCTGCGCGAATTGCGGCGCCATCATCCGGCAGGGACCGCACCACGGCGCCCAGAAATCCGCGACCAGCGGCAGGTCGTCGTTGCGCGCCGCCTTTTGCAGTGTCGCGAAATCGACCTCGGTCACCTTTCGGCCCGCGAGCTTCGCGCCGCAGGTTCCGCATTTCGCCGCGCCAAGCCGGTCCTGAGGCACTCGGTTCACCTGCCCGCAGGCGAGGCAGGTCAGTTTCAATCCAGCCATATCAGATCTCCAAGATATTCCAGTTCCGATATATGCTTGGCGCGAGCCGATCCAAGGCCCTGCGCTAAAAGCAGGCATCCCGCGCGGTATCGTCCTGCAGTCCAAGCTTGCCTGCCGCCAGAACGGCTTCGGCCAATATCGGCCGGCACTTCCATGGCGACGCTTTTGATCTGCATCAAGTGCCGGACAGGCGAAACGGCATAGAGTAGCACTGCTGGCAGCAGCGTTGATTCAACGGGAGGATATTTCGATGACCACTGGCTTCAAGATCATGGCCGTGACCGGCTGGGCCCTGATGCAGGCGACCTCGGGAGTTGCAGGGGAGAATATCACGGGAGAAGCGACAGAATTCTCGAGCTGGTTCGGCGTCACCGAGCAATGCGTGCGGGTCACACCCATGCCGGGCGCCAGCTTCTCTGAACAGGACGTTGCCGAGGAAGCGGCGCTTTGCGGTCTTGACCTCTACGATATAAACATCGCGATTTGCCCCAAGATCTGGTCCACCAGCCCTTCGGTCGTTCTTTACGATCTCGCCGGAAGCAAGCTGGAAAATGAACGGCGAAAATTCCAGGAAGACATCTGTCCCGGCGGCAAGGCGGCGAAATACGTCGCCACGGCGGAACTTGCCCGCCTCAAGTTCACGATGAACAATCAGGGAACCAGCGCCGCCTATGCTCCGGCGCCGATCCTCTACTACAACCTGTCACGTTATCTTGACACCGATGTTCATGTCGCCCCCGCGGTATGGCGATCCATCGATGCACAGGTGCTTCTTGGCGAAGTGGCCCTTGACGGCGCATTTCTTACCGAAGGCACGCGAACGAGCAAGATCCATGCCGCATGGCAGACCATCGTGGATACCGTCCGTGATCCTGAAAGCTATGTCAAACCCGGCAGTTACGGCACCTCCGCCGACCTGCTGATGGCCAACGGGGCTCTGGCCTATGGAACACTTCTCAATGCCACCGGCAGCGGCTTCGACGAGGAAGTGAACGGCGTGGAAGAGGATGATACGGACACCAGCATCGCGCGGATGCGCTACTTTCTGCGAACGCCCGGCCTTATCGCGCTTCAGGTCGATGCCCCGCTTGGCGAAGCGATCGAGGCCGGCATGGCACGCGCTGTACCGCTTGTGTCGGAGTCGATGCCTGACGGCCTGAGCGCCGAGCAGGTTGCATTCTGGGCAAGGGAGCTTTCCGAGACAGCACTCCTGGATTTCATTCTCTCGCAGCAGGATCGGCCCGGGAACATCGACAAGAAGGATTACTACTACTGGAAGGCCGGCGATCGCGTCGAACATGTCAGCGGCGCGGACCATGCACCCGGCGACGGAACCGTGCCGGATGATGCGCTTCTGATCCGGCGCGCCCTTCTGAATGACAATGACGCCGCCGGTCGGGTGGAATACTTCAACGACGCCTGGATCGCCGGACTTCTTTCGCGATTGCGCCACTTCGATTCGGGCGTCTATCGGAAACTGCAGGAACTGGCGGCGGACATTCGCGAACAGGGGCCGGTCTGGGGCTGGCTGAAGACGAGCGCCGGGATCAGCTGGGAAGAATCCGAAATGATAGGGAGGAACGCCATTGCCGCGGCGGAGACCCTTGCGCAGAGCTGCGACCTGGGCCTGCTTCGGTTTGATCTCGATCCTGAAGCCTTTCTTTTTAGCGGTCAAACTCAGCAAGAACCGGTCCCGTGCCGTATCGAATAGAAAGGCCGTGTGTCCGGGATAAGTCGTCCTGAATTGTTTCGGGCTTTGCATCTCTCGCCTGACATCGAAGCCCATGCCCCTTGGCGAGCGGATCGTCGACGGCCTGTTCGAAGCGGCCGGACCAGGGCCCCCGTCGAAGTCGACCTCTGTCCGCTCTTCGACCCCTGCCGTTATGGCAGCGTAGACTTCCGGCTGCCGGTGGGTCGCGAAATCGAAGACATTCCGCCGGATTTGGCCACAACGATCCGGATTGACCGTAGCGGTTATGACCTCGTCCTCGACGGTTTCCGCCGGTCAGGTCGCAACCCTCTTCCCTGCCGACCTTTGTCACGGCAACGGCCCAAATCTGTTTCACCAGTTCGCGGCTGACGTCGATGCCGCGTTCACGCAGCAGGTGCTTCATATTCCATGGCGACAGCGCAATCCGCACGTAGAGCATCACCGCCGGACGGATGACTTCAGGGCTTGGCTTGAGATAGCGAAATGGGTTGCGTTTTTTCATCCCGCGACGCTATTTGACCACCCTGCCCGCTTCAGTTCATGCCCCCGGCTTGCCCACTCTGTATGGGTCGCAAGCTTCAATCGGGGCATCGGCAAGGGTGTACATTGCCGCTGAATCAGGGTCCAACCGCCCGCCGATGCTGGCCTTGTGGCCCCGCATTCAAGCATTGATCTTCCGGATCATTGTTGAACGCGTCGCAGCCGGCAAAGCGCGGCAACGGCACCATGGAACTGCACCGTGCATAACGGTCCAGCCCTTCAACCTTGCCTTTATCTTTCCCCTCACATACTGTTTTCCACAGTGGTTTGAACCAGCAGGCGACAGGATGTCGGAGGCGCTTTGTCGCTTGAAAAAAGTAAATAATCGAGGTCGCGCAGGGTAATGTTCCAGTATTCCGAAAGCGGTTGGAACAGATTTGAAAAATGGATGCCGCTGTCGCTGTTCCTGCTGCCGACGGTCATGGCGCTGTTACCGTTGTTCATGCCGATCCACCCATTCGCCGCCATCCGCTTTACACCGGCGCTGCCTTTGATCTTGCAGGCCTGGTTCATTGTGGCAGGGCTGAGGAGCCGGCCGCTGGTCTGGCAGGATCTGATCCCGAACGACAGGCCGGTGGTGCTTGCCACGATCCTGTTCATTGCGATCGCGCTGGTGACGTCTTTGGCGGTCGCGCCGATTCCGTCCTACTCCCTGCTGAAGCTGCTCGATCTCTTGCTGCTGGCTGCCGTATCATATTTTGCCGCAGCCTTTTTTGCCCGGGGCGGAGCGCGTTTCGTGCAGGACACCCTGATCGCGATCGTCGCGTCTCTAGTTGTCGGGGCAATATTCGTGTCGATCCTGTTTTATTTCCGGGCACCGACGTATTTCTGGTGGCCGAATTTTGTGCCGGGGTTCGCCTATGTGCGCATTTACGGTTTCGCGATGACGGTCGGGGTCGCGATTGCGGCGGGGCTGCTGGTCTTTCCGAGATTCACGCAGGGGGGCGGGCGGCTCCTGATTTTGCTGGCCCTGACGTTTCTGTGGACGATGTTGTTCTGGACCGGGACAAGGGGGGGCGTGATCGCCCTGATGGTCAGCTTTTCGCTGCTGGCGGTGGTGGCGCCGAAATTCCGGCGGGTTCTGCCCTGGGTTTTGCTCACGATGGTCGCGGGCGCGGTGTGTTCCGTGCCACTGCCGATCCCGGGACCGATGTACGGCGCCTTCGGGGTCTACAGTGATATTGTCGGGGCAAAATCAGCGCAGGAATTCAGCAGCGGCCGCTGGTCGCTCTGGTCCGACACCCTGTCATTTATTTCCCGAAATCCATGGTTCGGCCATGGCTATGCGCAACTACTGAGTTTTGCCGCCGAAATGAAGCACCCGTTTACGCATGTTCACAACATCGTTCTGGAAGCGGCGCTTGCCTGGGGCTGGATCGGGGCTGGCAGTGCCGGGTTCTTGGTCACTCGCCTGTGGCTGATCGGGCTCATGAAGACGAAAAAAGCCGAATTGGACGAGCATGTGCCGGCCTTTCTGCTGGTGACGGCCCTGCTCGTCTATGCCTTTGTCGACGGAACCTACTTTTACTACCAGACCTTGATCCCGTTCGCACTCTGCGTCGGCATTCTGGCATCCGGATTGCGGTCTGATGACGAAGGGCGCGACGACGCGCAAGCGGACCCGTAAAACGCCGGGACTGAACACCTGGGTGACGACGCGCCAGAACCGATCTTGGCCCGTATCGAACACCGTCAAAGGCCCTTCGCCGGTTTGAATCTTGGCCGGGAAGGCGCCGGGCGCAAAGTCTTTTGGAAAATTGCACCGGCGCACCTCAATGGCTGCCGGTTCTATCTCCCTGACCGCCTCCTGTGGCGGTGGCAATCGCGATTTTCTGATCAAGCAGGAAAGACCGTAAAGCGAGATATCGCGCATCCCAGCGAGCCAGCGTTTCAGGATCGCTCATGTCGATGCCGTTTATCTGGGCCAGGCCGCTGATACCCGGCTTGACCGCCAGAACCCCGCGGGATTTGCGGGCCTCGATAAGCGCCTCTTGCACCGGCAGACAGGGACGGGGACCGATCAGGCTGATGTCGTTGCGGAAAATATTCCAGACCTGAGGCAATTCGTCGATCTTCGTTCTGCGAAGGAAGGCGCCAATTCTGGTTACGGCTGCCGCAGAGACTTCGTGCGTTCCGGCCTGTTTGGTGCCCTGCTTCATCGTGCGAAACTTGTAACAGGTGAAAATCCGCCCCCCCTTGCCGACGCGGGCCTGCGCGAAGATGCCGGGCCCAGGGGATTCCAGGCGGATGGCAGCCCAGATCAGGAAGAGGGCCCAGCCCAGCAGGGCGGTGACGGCGCCGGCAAAGGCCAGATCGACCGCGCGCTTGGACCAGGCATAGACCGGGTTTTTACCCTGATCGTCACAGAGTATTACCTGTTCGTCCGGCGCAATCGGTGCATCGGACAGGATGTGCGCGGTCAGTTTGCCGATGTGTACGGTCGGTTTGAGCGCTGCAAGAGGAACGAAGGCGAGGCGCGCCAACGGCAGCGGCAGGCTGTTGAGGCGGGCCAGCTTCCCCGCCCAGCGGTCGCCGTAGACAAGCGGCAGATAGACGGTCTGTGCCGCCGGACCATCCAGCGCGGCAATGACCTCCGCGCCTTTGCGTTTGCTGCGGGCATAGGCCGTGGCATTCGACAGGTCGAGGGCGTGAACGGATGAAATGTTGATAAACCGCCTGATGCCCGCACGCCCGGCGGTCCGGGCCAAATCCTTGAGGAAATCGGCGTTGACGCTGAAGAATTCCCGTTCTGGCATATCCGCATCGTTGTTGATCGCGGCGAGATGCACGAGCGCGTCATAACCCGCCCCCCGCTTCTGCAAATCCGCGTAATCACACGCCTCCACGCCGGGAAAGGTCTGACCGGTCTTTTCGGGATTTCTCCCGACCAGCAAGAGCGTGCACCCGGCCTCGAGAAGCTCCGGCACCAGCAGTTGCCCGACAAAGCCTGTTGCGCCGGTGATGACTATTTTCATTTGCTGTTTCCCGGATGGTCTGATTTACAAGGACGGCATTGTTGACGGCGTTGACGTGGAATCCTGACGCTCGCCCGGATATCCGCTTTTCAACAACAGATCGTCATAAATCTCGAGGTGCTTGCGGACAACGGAACGGATGTCAAATGTAGTCTCCGCGTGCCTGCGGGCGGCAGCGCCCATACGATCAAGCCTGTCGGTATCAGCGAGCATTCCGCCGATGACGCGCGCCATGTCCGATGCGTCGCGCACCTTGAACAACTCGCCTGTCTCGCCGGGTACGATGGCATCCCTGCAGCCGGGAACGTCCGATGTGGCGACGGCGCGCCCCGCTGCAGCGGCGTCGATCAGCGTCTTGGGAAACCCCTCCCGGTACGAGGGCAGCACAACCAGATGCGCCTGCGCAAGGGCGGCGGAAATATCGGTTGTATGGGGCAGCCACTCGACGGAACCCTCCGAAGCCAAGGCTTCAAGTTCATCACGTGTGAGGCTGGTGGGATTCATCGGATCCGGGTCGCCGAGCAGCCGAAACACGGCATTTAGCCCCTGTGCGCGTAAGAGCTTTGCCGCCGCGACGAATTCCAGCACACCTTTATCCCGAAGCATACGCGCAGGCAGCAGCACGACGGGCACGCCCTCGGGCAGACGCGCGGGGCGGATGCGGTCGAGATCCACACCGGACCCGGGGATGATCGAGACTTGTGCCTTGCCAAGCAGCCCGGCCCTCCTGAACAGGCCCAGGTCGCTTTCGTTCTGGAAGAGGACGTGGC
>JBFIHV010000057.1:0-10439 GCA_041601595.1 Amylibacter sp.
ACGCGCCTCGGCTATCAACGAGACATAGTAACCGGAGGACAGGTATTCCTCGCAGGGGCACAGGTTGAGAACCTTGACACCGGCGCCCAGCATATAGCCCAGCGCCAGAAACTGCTGCGCCGTCACGATCATCGGCCGCCGCTTGGCCTCGTTCGCCGCCTCGATGATCTTGGCGTCCTGTTCCCTTGGAACCACGATGACGGTTTGCCGGAATTCCCGCGCCCGCCGCCTGTCCGCATCGGTGGCGGCTTCCGCGTGCAGTGGACGAGTCATCCGGATCGCGTCGGCACCGTCTTCGTAATAGCCGGGCAGCTTCTCTATCGCGGAAAAACCCAGACCGGCATAGAACTGGATCAGGCGGTCATCGGACGACCGCGCCTCCAGACCCAGAGAGGTCTTGCCCCGCGACAGGGCCTCGTCCGCCGCGTTCTCTATCAGGGTGCGCGCGATCCCGCGGCCGCGCAAGGCCTCGAGAACGGCGATCGAATAGAGCCGCGCCACATGGGTCTTGCTGTTGAAGTGCAGCTGGCAATAGCCGACCGGCGCGCCGGCCTCGTTGACCGCAACCTGAAACCACTGGCTGGCAGAACGGATGCCCTGCCGCAAGGCGCGCCGCGACAGCAGGTCGGTCTTGAAGCTGGCCGCTTCAATGACCTGCAAGGCGTTAATGTCGTCCAGCTTCGCTGGTCTGTAGGTAATATCGCTCATCGGTCTTCAGGGTGTTCGGTGTCAAAAGCGGCCCCCGGAACCATCGGGCGGGGATGCAGAATCGCATTAGCACAAAGCTCGAGCGCGGACACAGAAATATTGCGCGAACGGCCCATGCCCGCGCACGGCTTCCGTCGTCCGGCCGGCTTCGTTCCGGCAGGCGAAAGAATATCCGTCACTGCTCGGCTGCCGAAGATCTGGCCCAGAGGTTGATCGCTTCGTCGCTGGCATACTTGTCGATCTCGGCCAGTTCCGCGGCGGTGAAATGCAGGTTCTTCACCGCGCCGGCGCAATCAATCACCTGCGACGGTTTCGACGCGCCGATCAGCGCGGTCGTGATGCCGCCGCCGCGCAGGACCCAGGCAATCGCCATCTGTGCCAGTGTCTGACCGCGGCTTTCGGCGATCTCGTTCAGGCTGCCGATATTTGCGATGACCCGCTCCGTCAGGAACTCGGGGTTGAGGGACTTGCCCATGGCCGCGCGGCTGGTCTCTGGAATGCCGCCAAGGTATTTTCTGGTCAGCATCCCCTGCGCCAGAGGCGTGAATGCGATCGACCCGATCCCCAGTTCGCTCAGGGTATCCTTCAGCCCGTCGGTTTCGATCCAGCGGTTCAGCATGTTGTAGGACGGCTGGTGGATCAGGCAGGGCGTGCCCAGATCTTTCAGGATCGCCACGGCCTCGCGGGTCTTTTGCGCGTTATAGGATGAAATTCCGGCATAGAGCGCCTTTCCCGAGCGCACGATCCGGTCCAGCGCGCCCATGGTTTCCTCCAGCGGGGTATTCGGATCGAAACGGTGCGAATAGAAGATGTCGACATAGTCCAGCCCCATGCGCTTCAGCGACTGGTCACAGGACGCGATCAGGTACTTCCGGCTACCCCATTCGCCATAGGGTCCGGACCACATCTCATACCCGGCTTTCGACGAAATGATGAGCTCATCGCGATAGCCGCGGAAGTCGGTCTTGAGTATCTCGCCGAAGGCGGTCTCGGCGCTGCCCGGCGGCGGGCCGTAGTTGTTCGCCAGATCGAAATGGGTGATGCCGTGATCGAACGCCGTCCGGCAGATCGCACGCTTGGTTTGATGCGGCGTATCGTCGCCGAAATTATGCCACAGCCCCAGCGACACGGCGGGCAACTTCAACCCGGATGCGCCGCATTTGCGATATTCCATGCGCTCATACCGGTTTTCTGCTGGAACATAGGTCATGGAGAGGTCCTCTTACGTCTTTGGTCCGACAGGTCGGAGAAGTTTTTGCCGTTCAAAGATCGCATGTCAGGGCCGGGAATTCAAAGCCTAGTTTCGGTGGCCGGCAAAAGCGCCCGCGGCCATTGCATCCACATGTATCCAAGAGTATACAATTGTCGAAACGAGGTTTTACCAATGCCGAACCACCCCGAAAAGATTTCGCATGGCCAGTTGGCCTATGAAAAGCTCTATCAGGCCATTCGCTCCGGCGCCCTGCTGCCCGGCAGCCGCATCCGCGAGACGGAAATCGCGGCACTGGTCGGCCTGAGCCGCACCCCGGTCCGCGAGGCGATCCGGCGGCTGGAAGCCGAAGGCGTGATCGAACATCAGCCGCGCATCGGCGCGGTGGTCAAATCGCTGTCGCATCTGGAAATTGTCGAACTCTACGAAATGCGCAAGGTTCTGGAGAAAACCGCCGCGGCGATGGCGGCGAAACACGCCTCGAAGGCCGAGATCGCCGAATTGCGCGACCTGAACGCGGCAATGCTGGGGGCGGTCGCCGCACCGCCTGAGGTATCCCGCCTGAACGCCCATTTCCATCGCATCATCTTCGAGGCCGCGCGAAACCGGTACCTGCTGGCTTCGGCGCAGGCACTGTCCAACGCGACGCTGGTCCTGGGGCCGACGACGCTGGAAAACGTGGAAAGGGTAACAACGGTGGTAGCCCAGCACGAGGCCATTATCGATGCCTTGCAGAACGGCGATGAAACCGCCGCGGCCGAAGCCGCGGGACAGCATATCGAAACATCGCTCAGCTATCGTTTGAAAAGTCTACGCACATGATCCTGTTGAAACCGAAACTGATCGCTCTTGCGGTTGCAGCCATTGGCGTCGTTGTGGCCCTCTTGGTCCACTTGCCGCTGCCGATCCTGCTGGGGCCGATCTTTGCCTGCCTGATCGCAGCGCTGATGCGGGTCCCGATGGCAAGCTTCAACAAGATCACAGCGTCGATGCGGACAGTTCTGGGCGTCGCGGTGGGCTCTTCCATCACGCCGGATCTGTTTGCGCGCATGGGCGAATTGGCCTGGTCGCTGGCCCTGATCCCGGTGTTCGTCGTGACAATCGGGGTGATCGGCGTTCCCTATTTCCGCCGCATCTGCGGCTTCGATGCGCCTACCAGTTTCTATTCCGCCATGCCCGGCGGTCTGCAGGACATGCTGATATTCGGGCAAGAGGCCGGCGGAAACGTGCGCAGCCTGTCGCTGATCCACGCCACACGGGTTCTGGTGCTGGTCAGCGCCCTTCCCTTTGTCATGCAGGAGGTCTGGCATCTGGACATGTCGAAGGCCCCCGGCGTTTCCGCACAGGAAACGCCCCTGTTCCAGATGGGGATCATGGTCTTCTGCGCCGCTTTCGGTTGGTGGGGGGCCGCGAAAATCCGCATGTTCGGCGCGACCGTCCTCGGGCCGCTGATCGTCGCCGCCGTTATGTCCTTGTCGGGCATCCTGACGATCCGTCCACCGTCGGAAGCCATCATGCTGTCCCAGTTTTTCATCGGCCTGGGAATCGGCGTGCAATATATCGGGATCACAACCAGGGAATTGCGCCACGATATCCTCGCCGCGCTCGGGTTTTGCGTCATCATAGGGTTGCTCGGCGTCGGATTCGCCGCCTTCGTCTACAGCATGGGCCTTGCGCAGGAGATCGAGGCGGTGCTGGCCTTTTCGCCCGGCGGGCAGGCGGAAATGGCGGTTCTGGCCATCGTCTCGGGCGCGGACCTCGCGTTTGTCGTGGCGCATCACGTCACGCGGATCATGGTCGTGATCCTGTGTGCGCCGATCTTCGCCAGATTTTACCGTTAGGTGGCGGTCAGTTCAGGTCCAGTTCCGCCAGCAGCGCCGCCCAGGACGCGCCATGCATGTCCCGGTCCGTCACCGATCCCTGAACCTCGGGGCGCGGCAGGCTGAATTTCACGACATTCAGGCTTTCGATTTCAAAACGCTTGATCACCGCAGGATCGGTTTTGAAAACGGCCGCCACGCGCTCTGTCGAGATGCCGCTGCACACCCGCGAAAAGGCCTGTCTGTCGCCGCAGAATATGTCGATCGTCAGCCAGAACGGACCCGCGTTCTTGCTGCGGACCTTGCTGACGACCTGTCCCAGACTAGCCATGATCGATCACCTCCAGCCGGAAAGCCTGCATCGGGTCGTCAAGCTCCAGAACATGGTTCAGCCGGAAACCGTAGATCGCGCCGCGGTTCAACTCCGCCGGAGAAAACGGAAACGCGAATGTCGGTTGCTCTTCCTCTTCGGTCAGGGGGTGATGCAGCAGATAGGGGTTCAGCATCTTGCCGATCTCGTTCGCGAGCGCCTCGGTCGGGGCGGTAACGATGCCGAGAGCGCCGATTTCTGTCGGAGCACCCGGATTGGTCTCCAAATCCCCGAAACTGGCATTCTGGCCGATCAGGCGCAATTCGATGCGGAAATCCTCTGGTGCCAGTCCGAGCCTGTCCTGCACTTTCGCACGGCACCTGGCCTCTATGTCCGCTGCCCAGTCCGCCGCATGTTCGACATAATGCGCATCGCGCAGCAGGGCCATGAGGACGCATTGGTATCCCGTCAGAGCCGACCCTTCCAGCTTGACGGTATAAGCCTCTGACGGCACCCATCTCGATCCCGTAACGCGCACGCTCCGGTCGTCCAGCGCCGTGTAGGTGGCGTCGGTCACATCCAGATGGCCACCCGGTTCGAAGAGGATAAAGGGGTCGGAGTTCTCGTAAAGCATATGCGCCGAGACCGTGTGGGGCGTCGCCCGCGACCGGTCCGCCATGGGCGTGATGGTAAAACCTTCGGCGTCGAAGTCGATCAGGATCACGCCGGCCTGCGGGTTGGTGGCGCAAAGCGCGCCGCACTCGCCGATCTTGGCCCCGTGCCAGGCGGCACCCGCATGGCAGCCCCGCATCAGCGGCAGCGCCGCGATGATCGCGGTGTCCGTGGTGCGTCCGGCGATGATGATGTCTGCCCCGGTTTCAATAGCCGCCGCGATCTGCTCGGCTCCCGCCAGAGCAACGATGTTGGTGCAATCGCGGAATGTCTGCACATCTATATCGGGCGCGTGCGGCAGGGCCGTTATCCGGCCGCTGTCATATGCCGACGCCATTTCCTGCGGGTCCTGGGAACTGCGCAGCACCGCGATCTTGACGCGTTGCTCCAATTCGTCGGCAATCTCGCGCGTCAGATCGAGCATCCAGTCCACCGCGCTGTCCGCGCCGCAGGTGCCAGCCGTTCCGATGATCAGAGGTATCCCTGCCCCGGCCCGCGCCTGCATCAGACCCTTCCATTCGACCTTGGTGGATGCCCTTGAATATTTGGAGACGCCAAGCCCCAGATAGGCGGGTCCGGAATCCGTGGACCCGCCGTCAATTGCAATCAGGTCAGGCTGCGCCGCCAGGCCACGGGCCAGCGCAGCCTTGTCGTAGTTCAGGCCGAGGGCGCCGCTGGGCACCAATATGCGGACAGGATCAGTCAGTGATCGCTTGCGGCTTTTTCAAGACGCTCCTCAGGAACATGGGTGCGACAAATCCGGCGATGGCCGCGATCCAAAGCACGATTGCGATCGGGGTGGAGAACAGGTAGGTCACGTCGCCGTCCGACAGGACCATGGCCCGCCGCAGGGCGTTTTCCATGTTGCCGCCCAGCAGAATGCCCAGGATCACAGGAACCGTCGGGATATCCAGCTTGCGCAGGATGTATCCCAGCACACCGAAACCAACCATCAACAACAGGTCGAAATAGCTGCCCGAAAGCGAATAGATGCCGACGAAAGAGATCATCGTCACGCCCGGCAGCAGTATCCACGATGGAACCTGCAGCACGCGCACGAAGATCTTGACCATCGGCACGTTCATCAGCAGCAGCACGAAGTTGGCGATCAACAGAGACGCAATCAGGCCCCAGACGACTTCCGGTCTTTCCGTGAACAGGGTCGGCCCGGGCGTGATGTTCAGCGTCATCAGCAACGCCAGCAGCACCGCCGTGGTCCCCGACCCGGGCACGCCCAGCGTCAGCATCGGCACCAGAGCACCGCCCGCGGCCGCATTGTTCCCCGCCTCGGGCGCCGCAACGCCCTTGGCCACACCGGTGCCGAAGCCGCCGTTTTCACCGGCGATGGATTTTTCCGACATGTAGGCCATGAAGCTGCCCAGCGACGCGCCGGCGCCCGGCAGGATGCCCGCGATGAAGCCGATGCCGCTGGACCGCAGCATCGTCCACTTGGTGTCCCGGATGTCTTTCCAGGGGATCGTGACCTTGTCGAGCACCACGCCGATGGCCGAACCTTTTCCGTGGCTTTCGATAAAGAAGAACACTTCGGCGATTGCGAACAGACCGACGATTGCTACCAGAAAATCAACACCGTCCATGAGGTGCATGTTGCCGCCGGTCAGACGCGGCATGCCGGAACTGTTGTCCACGCCGATCATGGCGATGGCAAGTCCGATACAGGCGGCAATCGCGGATTTGGCCTGATTGTTCGAGGCCATGCCGCCCAGCGTGCAGAAGGCCAGCAGGTAGAGCGCGAAATATTCCGCGGGGCCGAACAGGAACGCGACCCGCGCCAGCATCGGCGCCAGCAGCATCAGGCCGACGGTCGCCAGAAAGGCGCCGACGAAAGAGGCGACGCCCGAAAGCACCAGAGCATCGCCGGCCCGGCCGGCCTTGGCCATCGGATAGCCGTCCAGCGTCGTCATGAGCGCCGGTTCGTCTCCGGGGATATTGAGCAGGATCGACGATATCCGGCCGCCGTACATCGCGCCGTAATAGACAGCGGTCATCAGCACCAGGGCAGATGTGGCGTCGAGCCCCATGGTAAAGGTGATAGGGATAAGGATGGCCACGCCGTTCGACGGGCCAAGTCCCGGCAGGGCGCCGATGATGGTGCCGAGGAAGCAGCCTATAATAGCCAGCATCAGCGTAAACGGCGACAGGGCGATGCCGAAACCGATGGCAAGGTTAGCAAATATTTCCATGAGGTATATCCTTTATCCCTGCAGAAACTGCGGCAAGCCGACAAGGCTCAGTCCGAGTGCGAATTTGAACAGAGCGAACAGGCCGATCGAAAGACACACTCCGGCAATTGCGGCTGCCCTTGCGTTCGGAGAAATCTGGTAGCTGAGGATGCCCGAGGCGACCGCGGTCGGCAACAGGAATCCCAGCGGTTTCAGCGCATAGGCGTAGGCTATCAAGACCAGGACAGCCACCGCCAGCCCGCCCCATGTCGGAGCATCGGGCCAATCCGGATCTGGATCGGGTCGGAACAACAGAACCAGGCAACTGATCGCAGCGACGGCCCCGATGATGATCGGAAAGGCCTTGGGTCCCACGGGGTCGGCAAGAAAACTGGTCTGAATTTGTGTGGCGCTTGCGATATACGCAAGCGCCGTAACGAGTCCGACCAGTCCGAATATCCGGTCGCTTTTCATTACTGGATGACCCCCAGTTCTTTCGAGAGAGCAGCAATCTCGGAGACCAGCCCGTCAACATAGCTTTGGAAATCGCCGCCGACTTTTGTGAAAGGCGCCAGACCGTTGGCTTCCATAGACGCTTTCCACTCGTCGCTTTCCGCGACCTGCCGCAGCTTGCCCGCCCAATCGTTGAAAGTGTCGTCGCTGACGCCTTTCGGGATGTACAGACCGCGCCAGTTCACCGCGACCACGTCGAAGCCCTGCTCTTTCGCAGTCGGGATATCGTCGAAGCCCGGAACGCGCTCTTCCGTCAGGACGGCCAGAACACGGATTTCACCGGCTTTCAGAAAGCCCACGACCTCGGACATGTCGCCGGTCATCGCCTGGGTAAAGCCGCCCACCGTCTGGGTAATCGCATCCGCACCGCCATCGACGCCGATGTATTTGACCTTGGCGATGTCGGTGAAACCTGCGCGCTGCAGGATCATCAACGGTTTCAAATGGTCGAAGCCGCCCACCGCGGAGCCGCCGGCAAAGGCGACCGAGCCCGGATCGGCCTTGATCGCGTCAACCAGATCGCCGAGCGACTGGAAGGGGCTGTCCTTGCTGACGACGATGACGCCCGGATCGGCACCGATGGCACCGACGAAGCGCACCTGGTCGGCGGTCATGCCGGCATAGGCGTTCTGCGCCAGCCGCGTGGTCGTCGCCGAAGAGGCCGCCACGATCAGGTCGGCGTCGTCATTGCGCTCGGTCACGACATGGCTATAGGCCAGGCCGCCGCCGGCGCCCGCCAGGTTGGTAACCTGGACCGGCTTGTCCACCGCGCCGATATCGAACATGATCTTGCCGATCTGCCGGCAGGTGAAATCCCAGCCGCCGCCGGGGTTTGCCGGGGCGATGCATTCGGCAGCGGACGCCACACCTGTGGCGCCAACGGTCAAAACGGCGCTCGTGATGAGCGCCTTCATATAACGATTGTTCATTATGTCCTCCCATTTGACATGCAGGGCATTCCTGCTCATCGTGACAACAAACAGTATGAACCTGACACGAACCTGTCGCCGGACATGACGCAGGACATAAGATAGGCCCGAAATGAGATTTCTGTTGGTCGAGGACAATGCCCAACTGGCCAAGGCCGTGGCAGACCGGTTCGCGCTGGACGGCCATGCCATCGACTGTGCGGCCGATCTGGAAACCGCCCGCGCCTGTATCGAATCGGCCTCTTATGATTTGATATTGTTGGACATTATGCTGCCGGACGGTGACGGTCGCGACTTTCTGAAAACTCACCGGCGGGCCGCGAGGCGAACTCCCGTCATCGTGCTGACAGCGCGGTCGGAGATATCCGACCGGGTCGGTTTGCTGGATCTCGGCGCCGACGACTATATCACAAAACCATTCGATTTTTCCGAGCTGGAGGCCCGATGCCGCGCCGTTTTGCGCCGTCAGGGCGGCACGGCGCAGAATACGAAAGCCTTCGCTGGAGTGATTCTCGATTCGATGACCGGCACGCTGGACACCGGATCGCGCATCGAAACGCTGCGCAACAGGGAGCTGCGTTTGCTCGAGGTCTTCTTCGCATCGCCGGGCCAGATATTCGCCAAATCGCACCTGATGGACCGGCTGTTTTCGTTTTCCGACGACGTGTCCGAAAACGCTATCGAGGTCTATGTCGGCCGGCTCCGCAAAAAGCTGGAAGGCTCCAACGCGAAAATCGAAACGGTGCGCGGTCTCGGCTATCGCATGGCCGAGAATTCATGACGCCGGCGCTGGCCAAGGGGTCGATCCGCCGCCGTCTGGTCCTTCAGTTGGCGGGCATCGCCGCGCTGCTGTCGCTTGCCTTCTTTCTGGTGGTGCGTGCCGTGGCCGAACAGGCGGCGGAGGAAACGCAGGACAACATTCTGGCGGCGTCGGCGACCTCGATTGCCGATGCGCTCTATTCCGAACGCGGATTTGTCAGGCTGGAGCTGCCCTATTCGGCGCTGTCGATGCTGGGAACGATCAGCGAGGACAGGGTATTCTATCGCGTGGTGGTCGAGGACGAGACCCTCACGGGCTACGACGACCTGCCCGCCCCTGAGCCGTGGACCGACAGCCGGGAGTACAAGTTCTCGACCCTGACCTATCGCGGCGAAACCGTTCGCTCCGTGGCGGTCACGCGCGCGGTCAGCACCGGCAACCGGATCACCGATGTCATGGTCATCGTCGCGCAGACCCGCATGGGGCTGGAGGCGATCTCGACGCGGATAACGGCCACGGCGACGGCCGTCGGCGCAGGCTTCTTTCTGGTTGCCACGGCGCTGAGTCTGCTGGCCGCGCAGTCCGCGCTCTTGCCGCTGAACCGGCTGGCGCAGTCCGTCGCCCGGCGCGGCATGGCGGACTTGCGTCCCGTCGTCGCGGAGACGCCGGCCGAACTCATCCCGCTGGTACAGTCGCTCAACAGCTTCATGTCGCGCCTGAGGGCCTCGCTGACGCGGTCGGAGGATTTCATCACCGAGGCGGCGCATCGCGTGCGAACGCCGCTGGCCACGGTGCGCACTCAGGCCGAGGTCGTACACCGCCGCCAGTCGGGCGCAGCCGACAAGAAGGCCCTGCGCGAAATGATCCGCGCGATCGACGAAAGCTCGCGCTCTGCGGGCCAGTTGCTGGATCATGCGATGGTGACATTCCGCACGGACCATCTTGAAACCAGCGACATCGATCTGGGGGACATGATCCGCGATATCTGCGACCGGCTGTTTCCGACCGCAGACCTCAAGGACATCCAGATAGCGCTGGACTGTCCCGACCAGCCGATGCCTTTTTCAGGCGACCCGATCCTGCTGCAGAACGCGCTGCGCAATATCCTCGACAACGCCATCAAATACTCGGCTGCGGACAGCGTGATCACGGTTCGCCTGACCGCCGAAGACAGCTACCGGATCGAATTTGCCGATCAGGGGCGCGGTTTTGGCGACGCGGATCTGACGCAGATCGTCGGCAGGTTCGAGCGCGGTTCCAATGTCGGCGATATCGTCGGCTCCGGCCTCGGACTAACGATTGCCGACGAAGTGGCCCGCGCGCACGGCGGAAAG
>JBFIHV010000058.1:0-10328 GCA_041601595.1 Amylibacter sp.
AGCAAGAGCACCGGCGTCGATGCGCTACAGTTCGCCAAACTGATGGAATCAAAGGGCGCCGGAGAGATCCTGCTGACCTCGATGGACCGCGACGGCACCAAGGCGGGATTCAACCTGCCGCTGACCCGCGCGATCTCGGACGCGGTATCGATCCCGGTGATCGCCTCGGGCGGCGTCGGAACGCTGGAACACCTGGTCGAGGGTGTGAAAGAAGGTCACGCCTCTGCGGTTTTGGCCGCCTCCATCTTCCATTTCGGCGAATACACGATAAAAGAGGCCAAGGAATACATGCATGCCGCAGGCATCCCAGTCAGGTTGTAATACATGGCCAATGTTCTTACCCGCCTTGCGCGGACCATCGAAAGCCGCATCGGCGAAGACGAACGCAAATCCTACGCGGCCAAGCTGTTCAAGCGCGGTCCGGAAAAATGCGCCGAGAAATTCGGCGAAGAGGCGGTCGAGGCGATCATCGCGGCGACCAAGGGCGACAAGAAGAACCTGAAAGAGGAAGCCGCCGACGTCATCTTCCACCTGTTCGTCATGCTGTCGTCGCGCGGCGTGTCGCTGGAGGATGTGCTGGGCGAACTGGAACGCCGCGAAGGCAAGTCCGGCATCGTCGAAAAACGCGAACGGAAAAAGAAGCCGAAATGACCGCGCTCCGCGGCAAGCGGACTCAGGGAACTTCGACGCTGTAGAAATTCAGCCGCGCCGGAACCCGGACCCCCTGCGGGGTGACATATTTTTCGAATTCGGCCACAACCCTTTCCGCAATGGCTTGCGCGTCAGCCTGCGTACCGCCCTTTTCCCTTATGATCCGCGACGCCGGCCCAAGGTTGGAGGCGATGTTGGCGGCCGAAAAGAGATCGCCCAGCGGATAGAGCGGCACTTCGACGACCTCGGCTTGCGCATTCGGCAGGCCGGCGTCGCGAAACAGCCCCAATACGCGCTCGGTGTCGTGGAACGCCATGGGTCCGGGCGCGTTCGGATCGACCGGAGGCACCTCGCCCAGTTGTGCGATCGCGGCGTCGCGCGGCACGCTGAACCAGGGATTTTCCGCCAGAGAACGCCAGGACGCAAAGGTCATCCGCCCGCCGGGTCTGATGGCCCGTGCCATGTTGGCGAAGGCGGCGGCAGGGTCCTCGAAGAACATCACCCCGAAGCGCGAGACGGCCTGATCGTAGGCCTGCGGTTCGAACGGGTGGACCTGCGCGTCGGATCGGGTGAAACGGGCCTGCGCATAGCCTGCCTGTTGCGCCCTCTGGCGTGCGCGCTCCAGCATTCGCTCGGCGATGTCCAGACCTTCGACCGCGCCGCTTGGCCCGACGCGTTCACACAGCGCCAGAACGCTGGCGCCGGTACCGCATCCGACGTCGAGAATCCTCTGGCCGGTTGCGATGTCGGCCCTGGACAGAAGACGCTCCAGAACGCCCGACAGAAGCGTATCTATGCCTTCCTGCAACTCAACCCATTGGGCGCCCGTGGCGGATTCCCAGAATTCCGCCTGTTCCGCGTTCACGCTTTCTTGCTCAACCATGACGAACCTCCAGTTTCCTGTTTTGACAATATCATGGAAATGCCTGCAGACGAGCGACAACTGCGATTCCGGTGCGATCGGGCTCCGGGAGACATATTGGCCTTGCATCCCGGGGCGTGACGGCCCCACTCTGGCGCGGAACGAACAAGCAAGGGTCTTTGCAGGAAATCGCATGTCGGACCACCATCATCACCATCACATGGATCCGGGCGCGGGCGACGCGCGCGTGTTCTGGGCGGTGGTTGTCAATCTGGCCCTGACGCTCATCCAGGTCGTCGGCGGCATCCTGTCAGGCAGTCTGGCGCTGATCGCGGATGCCGTTCACAACCTGTCGGACGCCATGTCCCTGCTGATCGCGTTCTTCGCACGCAAGATCGCGCGACGTCCCGTCGACGAAAGCATGACTTTCGGCTACGGCCGGGCCGAGATGGTCGCCGCGCTGGTCAACTATACCACGCTGATCGTCATAGGCCTGTATCTGGCATACGAAGCCGTTTTCCGCTTTTTCGAACCGGCCGAGGTGGACGGCTGGCTCGTGGTCATCATCGCGGGCGTCGCCCTGATCGTGGATACGGGAACGGCGCTGCTGACCTTCAGCCTGTCGAAACACAGCGCCAATATCCGCGCCGCTTTCCTGCACAACGTGGCCGATGCGCTTGGCTCCATCGCCGTGATCGTGGCGGGCACCGTGATCCTGCTGTATGACTGGCGCCTGATCGACCCGCTGGTGACGCTGATGATCGCAAGCTATATTTTCTGGCAGTCGATCACCGGCATCGGCGGCGTCATCCACATCCTGATGCTGGGCAGCCCGCCGGAACTCGATACCGGCGAGGTCGTCGCGAAAATCCTGTCCGTGAAGGGCGTATCCGACGTTCACCACCTGCACCTGTGGCAGATGCAGGAACACGAAAATGCGCTGGATACCCATCTGGTTATCGAAAAGGGCCAGTGGGGCAACGCCGATGCGATCAAACAGGCCGTCAGGGACTCTCTGCTCGCCAACTTCGGCATCGCCCATTGCACGCTCGAGGTCGAATGCTCGGTCCACGCATGCATTGCGCCAAGGACGATAGGACACGAAGGCAATTCCGGTCATCAGGACCGCTGATGCGTTGCCCGGCCCCGGAAAATCCGCCGCAACACTAGGCCGCCACGAACCTCAGGCTGACCCCGTTCAGGCAATGGCGTTTTCCGGTCGGCGGCGGCCCGTCGTTGAAGATATGGCCCAGATGGCTGCCGCAGCGGCGGCAGTGCGCCTCGGTCCGGCGGGTGAAGAACGTGTTGTCCTCTTTGGTGCCGATCGCGTCCGGCAGGCTTTCGTAAAAGCTGGGCCAGCCGGTGCCGCTGTCGTATTTCGCCTCGGATGAATACAGCGGCAGGTCGCAGCCTTTGCAGTGGTACAGCCCGGGGCGGTATTCCTTGTCCAGCGGACTGGACCCGGCGCGCTCGGTCTTTTCCCTGCGCATTACCAGATATTCGGTTTCGGTCAGCATTGCGCGCCATTCGGCCTCGGTCCGCGTAATCTCGAATGTCCCCTCCGCGGCGAAAACCGAAGTGGCAAAAAACGGCAGACCGGCAGTACTCAACAGAAAATGTCGGCGTTGCATGAGAGTTCTCCTTCGATTTAAGTTACCTCCCCGGAAGCATCCGAGCAACCGGGGCGGCAATCACATTGTTTGGCGTCGCGCGTTACTTGGGCAGCAGGACCGTATCGATGACGTGGATCACGCCGTTCGACTGCAGCACGTCGGCGATCGTGACGTTGGCGCTGCGGCCACGCTCGTCTTCCAGAACGATCTTGTCGCCTTCATAGGACGCCTGAAGGATGCAGCCGCCCACTGTGGGAACAGGGTGCTTGCCGCCGTCGTCCATGATCATTTTGTTCAGCGCTTCGGCCAGAACAGCCTTGCCGACAACATGGCATGTCAGGACTTTGGTCAGCGCGGCCTTGTTTTCCGGCTTCAGCAGGTCCTCGACCGTTCCGGCGGCCAACATGCCAAATGCGGCGTTGGTCGGCGCGAATACTGTAAACGGACCTTCGCTTTGCAGCGTTTCGACAAGGCCCGCGGCCTGTACCGCCGCAACCAGAGTGGTGTGGTCGGCGGAATTCACGGCGTTCTCGACAATGTTCTTGCTTTCGTACATCGGCGCGCCGCCGACCATCGGATTGGCGGCATGGACTGCGGTCGAAAGGGCAAGGGCGGCGGTTGCGGCGGAGAGTGTCTTGATCAGTTTCATGTCTTGGTTCCTTTTGAGTTGGCCGGAGCTTTCGTCCGGAGATGTCAGGAACCACGAAGACGGCGGCGGGAAAGTTTCAGCGCCGCCCGTCTTTTTTTCATCACAGGGTGGTGATCGCCCCCACGGCCAGAACCGCACCGGTCGGCAGGCCGGTCGGAGAGCCCCCAGGTGGCTCGTCACTGATCGCCAGCGTGCCGCCGCGAAGCGCCGCGACCAGACTGCCGGGAATGACAACACGCGCCTGTGCATCCTCGGGCAGAACGCCCAGCGAGACCGGAGCATCCGCGCCTTCCGCAATCAGCCACAGCTCCAGAACCCTGCCGGGCACCGCGCCGCCAGCCAGACGCTCGACGGTCAGCGCCTCGGCATCGGCGTCATAACTTGCCTGAACCACCAAAGACCGGTCCTCTGCCGTTATTTCAGCGACGTAGAGCGGCCCGGTCGGGGTCAGCATGGTAATTGACAGCACCACAAGCGCCACCACGGCAAAGGCAAGCGCGGCAAGGCCGGCGCCCGACAGGCCGAACAGCGAAAAGCGCGATTTCGCGGCACTGGTGGTACCGCCGAACAGCCTGTCGCGGATCTGCCCTTTCAGGGCGCGGGGCGGCTCGACCGGTTCGATGTCGTCGGCCAGCGTTACGAAACCTTCGTCCCATTCGCGCAGCAACCGGCGCAAGTCCGGTTCGTCGGCCAGCCGCGCCTCGAAACCGGCTCGTTCCCGGGCATCCATCAGATGCAACGCGTACTCGCCTGCAAGGGCGATGTCATCGCGTTTCCTGTCATCTGTCTGCGTCATCGGCTCAGGCAATCTTTCAGTTTCAGCAGGCTGCGCCGCAGCCAGGTTCGCATTGTATTGAGCGGCACGCCATAGCGATCCGCCAGATCCTGATAGCTGTCGCCCTCCAGATAGGCGCCGCGTACCGCCTCTGCGCGATCCGCCTCCAGTTCGTCCAGACACGTATCGATCTGCGCCCGCTCCGACGCCGCGACCGCCGCGGCCTCAGGCGTAGGCCCGCTGTCGGCAATCTCGGGCATGTTGTCGATATCGGCCGCGGAAGCCTTGCGCGCCCGCAGCTTGTCGATCGCCAGATTACGCGTCAGCGTGATCAGCCAAGTCATCGGGCTGTAGCCGTTGGCCGAATAGCTGTCCGCCTTCTGCCATATCCTGACATAGGCCTCCTGCAAAGCGTCCTCGGCTTCCGCCCGATTGTTCAAGATACGAAGGCAGACACCAAAAAGTTTCGCGCTGGTGGCGTCATAAAGCAAAGAAAATGAATTGCGGTCACCGAGTCCGACGCGGGCGATCAAGTTTTCGATGTCTTCGATTGTCGTCATGACCGCCCAAATTCGCTCTGACAGCAGAGGTAGCCCCAACCCGACCGAAGTCAATACTATCGCCGGTGGTCAAAAATAGTGCGTCTGCGCGGGTCTTGACGTGAATCAATGAACCCAGGTCGAATTGCGACTACTGTCCAAACGACTTTGAATTAGGGAATTCTTTTCGTGCACAAAACCAAACCCCTGTTACTCGCCCCCCGGATTCCGTTTTCGTCCCTGCTGCCTTTTCTGTTTATCACCTTCGGCTTGGCCTGGGGCATTCTTGGCCTCTTCATCTTCTTCACGGGTCGGGTTGTCGCGATATTCGGAGAGATCAGCGGACACCATCCGCTTTTTATCCTTGCGGTCTATGCCCCGGCGATCGCGGGAATTGCCGTCGTCGCGTTGAACACCGGCATCCGCGGCGTCAAAAGCCTGCTTTCGCGGCTGCTTCGCTGGCGTTGCTCAATGGGCTGGTACGGCTTCCTGATCTTCGGAATACCAGCCATTTTTGTGGCTGGATCATTGGTCAAAGGCAACCTTTTCAGTGAACCGTTTCCGTTTGGGTCCCTCGGCGCCGCCCTATCAGCCATCGCCTTCATGATGGTATTGGGGCCTGTCGAGGAAATTGGCTGGCGCGGTGTCGCTCTGCCACTTCTGCAACGCAAGTTGGCGCCCCTTTGGGCCGGGCTGATCCTGGGATTGATCTGGAGCCTGTGGCATTTACCTGCTTTCTTTCTCAGCGGCACGCCTCAAGGCGCATGGGGCTTTGCGCCATTCCTGCTCGGGTCGGTTGCGGTAAGTATTATCATGACACCGATGTTCAACAGGTCCGGCGGCAGCATCCTGCTGGCGGCCCTGTTCCACTTTCAACTGAACAATCCGCTTTGGCCCGATGCCCAGCCCTACGACACAATTTTCTTCGTTCTGGCGGCAATTTTGGCGATCTGGATACATCGCGAAACCATGTTTGACCGGGGGGCCGGTGTGACGCAGATCGTCCCTCCACCGGCAGGCCGCCGACTGTAATCGCAGCCCATTGCCGCGCCACACGCGAAATCGCTCATGTCTTGTCGGCATCTTAGACATTTATTTGGGGAAAATGGTGGGCGACCCTGGAATCGAACCAGGCGTGGGTCACCCCGGGGGAGTTACAGTCCCCTGCCGCACCTTGCAGCCCGTCGCCCTAAGCTCGGTCTGAATAATGCGGCGCAGGTACCGCGTCAACAGTAAAACATCGCGAAATCGGAAACGCCAGCCCTTGCCTGCACCGCGGCGCCATGCCATGACAGGTCCATTCCGACGGAGCGTTGCCGCATGGCCCCCAGAAACAAGAAAAAGCCGACCTGGATTGTCGAAAAAGAGCGTGAACGGCGCGCCGGTGCGGCCGAAACCGTCTGGCTGTTCGGTCTCCATGCCGTGCGTGACGCGCTGATGAACCCTGCCCGCGAAAAGCTGCGGCTGGTCCTGACCAAGAACGCACTCGACAAGCTGGAGGATGCGGTCGCCGCGGCAGGCATAGAGCCGGAAATCCACGACCCGCGCCGTTTCGATGTGCCGATCGATCCGCAATCGGTGCATCAGGGCGCGGCGCTGGAGGTCAAGCCGCTGAACTGGGGCGACATGTCAGAGCTCTGCGCGCCGCGCGGCGATGCGCCGCTCGTGCTGCTGCTGGATCGTGTCACCGACCCGCATAACGTGGGTGCCATCCTGCGCTCGGCCGAAGTTTTCGGCGCCCGCGCCGTTATTGCCCCGCACCGCCATTCCGCGCCGGAAACCGGCGCGCTGGCCAAGACAGCCTCGGGTGCGCTGGAGCGTCAGCCGTATCTGCGCGTGCGCAACCTGTCCAAGGCGATGATTGGCTTGCAGGAACTGGGATATTTCATCATCGGGCTTGACGGCGAGGCGGAGATGACGCTGGAAGCGGCGCTGGCAAAGGCCCGCCCTGCCCCGATAGCACTGGCATTGGGCGCAGAGGGTCCCGGATTGCGCGAACTGACGCGGGAAACTTGCGATGTTCTGGCAAAGATACCCTTCGCCGGCTCATTTGGCTCGCTGAACGTGTCGAACGCGGCCGCCATATCGCTCTATGCGGCATCCAACAAGCCATAATATCAAGCCGGTCTTCGCGGAAATTCAGCACCGATTCGGCCTGTTTCCGGCCTGATCGCGGTGAACCGCGGCAGGAATTCACGGGTTTCGACCGTTTTTTCACAACTGCGAGAGCCTACTGGCGGCGGGACTTTCTTCGCGGCATATTTAATGGAACGTCAAGAGGATCGCCCATGAAACTCACCCGCCGAACGACATTGACCCTGCTGACCGCCACCATGGCCCTTCCCGCCTTCGCAGGCGAAAATCCTGTCTTTTCCGAGGGCGGTATCGCGATCAACGGCTATGATCCCGTGGCGTATTTCACCGAGGGCGGGCCGGTGCAGGGTTCAAGCCAGCACATGACCGAGTGGAACGGGTCCAAGTGGCTGTTTTACAACGAAGGAAACAAATCACTATTTGAAGAAAGCCCTGAAAAATTCGCACCGCAGTATGGCGGCTATTGCGCATATGCGGTCTCCAGAGGCTACACGGCTTCAACCCAGCCGGACGCGTGGACGATCCACGAGGACAAGCTGTACCTGAACTACAACAAGGCGGTGCGCCTGCTCTGGTCGCAAGACATCCCGGGCCATATATCCAGCGCCGACGGCAACTGGCCGAAGGTGCTGGAATAGACCGGTGACGTCACGTATGTTCACGAAATGTTTTAAAGCTCTTTAAAAAAATCTGTGTCATCCTAGATGTATTAGCGAAGCAGGAGGTGGAACTCCCTGTTTCATGACACTGTCCCTCGTTCCAAGAACTGGGCGCCTGGAGCATTGCTTTAGGCGCCTTTTTTCTGGCTCCGCCAGATCGAACAGGAGGATGAGTCATGCTGCCAAACCCGAGCGACTCCGAAATCCGGCGGATTTTGGACGAAACACAGACGATTGCCTTGGTCGGGGCCTCCCCCAATCCGCGCCGCCCCTCGCACCGGGTCGGGAATTTTCTGGTCGCGCAAGGCTATCGCGTGATACCGGTCAATCCGGGTATCGCGGGCAAGATACTGTTCGGCGAAACGGTCTATGCCAGCCTGTCGGACATTCCGTCCGATATTTCCATAGACATGGTGGATATCTTCCGGCGGTCGGATGCCGTGACCCCGGTTGTGGTCGAAGCGCTGGCCGCGCTCTGGCCGCTGCCCAAGACCATCTGGATGCAGGTTGGCGTCATAAATGATGAGGCGGCGGAAAAGGCGCGCGCCGCCGGCATCAAGGTCGTGCAGAACATGTGCCCGATGATTGAAATCGGCCGCATGTAGCACGAAGGCCGCCAATTCGAACGGTCACACGAAACGCCGCCGCCGCGCCAGAACCTTGGCTGGAAAGCAGTCGGAATCCGGTGGCCGAAACCTGCCTATTGCCATTTATAAACTGGCATTTGCCTCTGTTTCCCGTTACTTTTCAGAAAAGTGAGGCAGGCAGCCAATGGCAGTTAAAAAACCGAATTTTGCCTTGGACGTGACGCCCATGGGCGTCAATCTATGGCAGCGGGGCCGGTCCGGGGACTGGCTCGGCCTTGGCTTTGTGCCGAAGACCGCGGAAAATTTCATGCAAGCCATTGAGGATTTGCGCATGAATGCGGCGCAGAAAGGCGGTCATACCGCCGAAATCCGCGTCGCCAAATCAGAGGTCTACTTCACCAAGATCGACTCGGATATGGTGCCGGACAAGCTAACGGAGGAGTCCATCCTGGCGCTTGTGGCGGACCGCATCCCGTTCAGGGACAAGACGGCCCGCATGATCGTCGACACCTGCCGGCGCGGGTCGGGCGACCTGGCGGTTGCCGTTGTGCCCGCCAAGGCTCTTGAGGCCGTCGCGGAATTCGCGGAGCACCACGGTTTTGTCCCAAGTTATTTCACGACGCTGAACAATCCCATGATTTTTCCAGCCGAACCGCGATTCCGCCTGGGTGAGCCGGCACGGCCGCTGCCGGCCCTGAAGCCCTCACCGAAGAGGCAGCGCGCCCTGACAATCGCTGTCATCGCCGCCGTCGCGACACTGGGACTGGCAACTGCCGGAAAAACCGTATTCGCGCCTTCGGATACCGGCGAGGCTTTCGAACTCGCCGGTACGGGCGCTTATCCGGTCCCCGCCGCGGCGTTGCAGCCGGAACCGCAGTTGCAACTTCCCGGCACCATCGGAACTGAAGTTCAAAGCCAGACGCCCGAGTTCGCTGCCGACATCCCGGCGCCGCAACCGCTGCCAAGGGCGTCCTTGCAGATCGCGGTCGCGCCGAATGTGTCCGGTCCCGAAGTTACCGGCGTCCAACCGCGACCACAGGTGGCACCTGCAAGGGTCCTGGCCCGGACAAACGCAACCGCCGGCCAGGGCTTCGAGCCATCGGGACTGGCAACGAGCACCCGCCGGATGCTGAACAACTCGTTCATTTCCATAGAGGAACCGGCAGAAGGCCAGACAGGGCGCAAGACGATCCGGATACTGCCGTCCGATCTCGGCAAAGGCTCCTTCAACAGCCGCTTCGACCCACGGACATTTGTTCGCGTGGCGCAGGCCGGAACTGCGAACGATGCGGCCTCCGGCCTGCCGGATGTCGACAATGTCTTGCTGCGCGTGACAGAAGGCGGCGTTCCCCTGTTCCAAGGCGCCCCTGACGCGGTTCCCCCGCCGCGCCCCGGAACAGACGCCGCGGCACCGGACGATAGCCTGAAGGCCTTCAGCGACGGCATTACGCAGGTTCTCGACGGACCCGACGCGGACGCGGCCGTCGATGTGTCCGCCGTGCGGGTCCAGAAAGCCTCGCTGAGCACGGTCCGGCCCCGCCCGAACCCGATCCGCCAGCAAGCGCCCGCTTCGGCGGCGGCCGCTGAAACCGGCTATCCGGTGACGGCTGCCTCTGCCGCGACCCTGCGGCCGAAGCCGCGCCCGGCCAGTCTGGTGCGCAGGCTCCAGCAAAAAGACATCGATGCGGCGGCGGAGCTGGCGGCGAAAGAGGCGATACGCGAAACTATGCCGACGGTAAACGCCTTGTTTGTAAGCCTTTTGCCGAAACCGCGACCGGATGACATCGAAAAGCGCGTCGCGCTTACAAAACCCAGTTTGACAACTGCCAGGACACGCTCTAATGCCGTCGTCCGAACCGCCCCGGAAGGTGGCGGACAGAGCAGTGGTACAATGACAAC
>JBFIHV010000059.1:0-10300 GCA_041601595.1 Amylibacter sp.
CCAGGGATGAAACAGAAATATCGCCGCCGCGAACAGCGGCGTCCAGGGCATGTCGAGAACCGCGAACAGAACCTGAGAAGAGAACACCCGCTGCACCGCCTCCAGATCGTCGAGGGCCTTGCCCTCTGTCTGGACGGAGCGAGTGGCCAGACCGGCGCGGAACACGCGCTCGTCCAGATCCTGCTGGAACCGCGCGCCGACACGGGCCAGAACCCGCCCGCGCGCCCAGTCCAGCACGCCCATCAGCGCATAAAGCGTGATGGCGAGGATCGACAGGGCGAACAGGGTTTCTTCCGAGCGGCTGCCCAGCACGCGGTCGTAAATCTGGAGCATGTAGATCGGGCCGGTCAACATCAGCAGGTTGACGAAGATGCTGAACAGGCTTACGGCCAGAAACGGCGACACGTTGCGGTTCCGCACGGTTCGCAGCTCTTTCAGACCCTGCGGGTAAATCGACTTTACGGGAGAATTTCTTACCATGGTAATCCCTGTCTACACTCGGCCCCGCGGCCACTCCATGACTTTTTGGTTAATAAAGTCTGAAACATAACATATATGTGTCCCGGTTGGTCGAGAATCGGGTTTCTCCGCATTTTTATTCGCTTCCTTATGGACGCCCGCAACTGGTACACCTAAATTGGTCCGGATTTGCTTGCTTTTGAGTGGTATAATGAAAAAAGTTCTTAACCGGTTTATTTCGGGCGGTCCCCACCGCGACACGGCGCGGCGGCATCTGGCGTTTGCGGCGGTCACAAGCGTCGCCATCGCGCTGTCCGGCTGCAGCAATCCGGGACCCGAAGGCGAGTTCTACGACCCTCTGGAACGGCAGAACCGGGCTGTGCACCAGTTCAACAAGACCATCGACAAGGCGCTGGTTCGTCCGACGGCGAACGCCTATGGCACCGTCGTGCCGAGTCCGGTCAAGCAGGGGGTCATCAACTTCGCCGATAACCTGGGCATGCCGAATCGTTTCATGAACAATGTCCTGCAATTCGACATCGAAGCCGCGGCGATCACGACGATGCGCTTCATGTCGAACACGCTGTTCGGACTGGGCGGGATACTTGACGTCGCCTCCGACATGGGCGTCCCCGACGAGGACACCGACTTCGGCGAAACCCTGCACGCCTGGAAGGTCGGCGAAGGCGCCTATGTGGAGGTGCCTCTCTACGGCCCGAACACGGCGCGCGGAACCGTTGGCCTGGTCGTCGATATCCTGTTGCTGGACCCGCTCGGCCAGGTCCTGCCGAACGACACCGATTCCTATCGGACGACCGTCTGGGCGCTCGACAAACTGGGCGATCGGCATCGTTACGCCGATCTGATCGACGATTTGCTGTATGAATCGGTCGACAGCTACGCCACCGAACGGTCCTACTATTTGCAAAGCCGCCGGTTCGAACTAAGTAAGGAACTCACTGAAGCCGATTTGGAGGATCCCTATGCTCAATAGGGCACGCATGAACCGCAGAACCGCACTGGCCGCCGTCGCCGGCGGAATAGCCGTGACCCTGGCCCCGCCCGTGCTCGCGCTGACCGCGGGCGAGGCGCGCAAGCTTGTGGACCGTCTGACCGACGAGGTCATGTCCGTGATCAATTCCGGCAAGTCCGAATCCGCCATGTATGTGGACTTCGAGAGGATATTCGCCAAATACGCGGACGTGCCGATCATCGCGCAGACCACGCTGGGCGTCGCCTGGCGGTCCGCCTCGGCATCCCAGCGCACGGCTTACGTCGAGGCCTTCCGCGTCTACATGGCCCGCAAATACGGCAAGCGTTTCCGCGAGTTTATCGGCTCCGAGATCACGGTGACGGGATCGCGTCAGGAAAAGAGCTTCTATGTCGTCGACAGCACGGTGAAGCTGGCCGGTCAGGCGCCGTTCGAGGTCAACTGGCTGATCAGCGACAAATCGGGCAGGGACCTGATGTTCAACCTGATCATCGAAGGCATCAACATGCTACGCTCCGAACGCGAGGAAATCGGCCTGCTGCTCGACAAGAGCGGCGGCGATATCGACGCGCTGATCGCCGCGCTGAAAAAAGCGGCCTAGGCCCGGGCAGGCTGGCCGCCAAGCGCGGCCGGCAGCACCCTTCGGATACAGCCCCCTGCCGGCGCAACCTCGTCAGTTGCCCAGCCCGAACAGCCGCTTCAGCGTCTTCTCGAGGCTCTTGCCCGATTCGTTGATCTTGCGTTCCAGCGATTTCAGATCCTGCCGGATGGCGCTCTCCAGATCGACCATTTCGGTGTTGCCCTGATTGACCGGTGCGGGAACGCTCATCGGCAGCGGGCTCTCGGGCAGGCCGTCATGGACCCGCAACATGGTCTCGCGCCAGATCTCGGCGGGCAGTCCGCCGCCGGTCACGCCGGTCAGCTTCGAATTGTCGTCGTACCCCATCCAGACGCCCGCCACATAGTCCGCCGTGAACCCGATGAACCAGGCATCGCGCCCGCCCGAGGTCGTGCCGGTCTTGCCCGCAGCCTGCCGCGATCCCAGATTGGCGCGGCGGCCGGTTCCGGTCTGCACCGCCTGGTGCATCATGTAGACAAGCTGTTCGGCGGCCATCTCGTTGATCACGCGGTTGCCGACGCCGCCGGTCTTGCCGAGCAGCGGCGTGTCGTCGCCCTGCAGCGTAATCTCGGTCACGCCGTAGGGCGCTGAAGCGCGCCCCATGTTCAGGATGCCCGAATAGGCTCCGGTCATTTCCAGAAGCGTCGACTCCGATGCGCCCAGCGCAAGCGCCGGCCCGACCGCGATATCGTTGTTGATGCCGAAGTCCTGCGCCACCGCGCGCACCCGTTCGCGGCCGATAGCCTCGGACACGCGCACCGCGACGGTGTTGATCGACTGGGCCAGCGCCTCGGTCAGCGTGACCGGACCGCGGAATTCCCGTGTATAGTTCTTCGGCGTGTATGGCCCGGACCCCGGCACGTCGATGGTGAAGGGCGCATCCTCGACGACAGTGTCATACCGGTAGCCGGATTCGAGCGCGGCGGCATAGACGAAGGGCTTGAACGACGATCCTGTCTGGCGCAGCGCCTGTGTCGCGCGGTTGAAACTGCCCGCGATCTGGGTCTTGCGTCCGCCGACCATGGCGCGCACCGCGCCGTCCGCCGACATCACGACGATCGCCGCCTCGGCATTCGAGCCTTCCTTGACCCGGTCCGCGAAAACCTGTGCCAGGGCCTGCTCCGCCGCCCGCTGGATGCGCCCGTCGAAGGTGGTCCTGATCAGCACATCCTCGGTCGTATCCTCGATCAGGAAATCCGGCGCGGACTCCATGATCCAGTCGGCGAAATAACCGCCCGCCCGTTTTTCGGCCGTTTCGGACAGACGCGCCGGATTGGCGCGGGCGTTTCGCGCCTCGGCCTCGGTCAGATAGCCCTGATCCCGCATCAGACCGATGATCAGATTGGCGCGGTCCTGCGCTCGGCCCAGATCGCGGGTCGGCGCATAGGTGGACGGCGCCTTGAGCAGACCGGCCAGCATCGCTGCCTCGGCCGGATTGACGGCGCGCGCCGACTTGCCGAAATAGCGCTCGCTCGCGGCCTCGAACCCGAAGGTTCCGGCCCCCAGATAGGCGCGGTTCAGATAGATCGTCAGGATATCGTCCTTGGAGTATTTCAGCTCCATCGCGATCGACATCGGGACTTCCCTGATCTTGCGCTGCAAATTGGGCAGTTCCGAAAAATACACCCGCTTGGCGACCTGCTGTGTGATGGTCGAGCCGCCGTTGCCCTCGAACGGGCCGCGGCCTTCGCTCAGGTTGATGCGGATCGCGCCCAGAATGCCGCGCGGCGACACGCCGAAATGCCGGTAATAGCGCTTGTCCTCGGTCGCGACCACGGCGTTGCGCAGGTGCGGCGAAACCGTCTGCGCCGTCACCAGGCCGCCGAACTGGTCGCCGCGCCAGGCAAAGACCTCGCCCCGATAGTCCAGCATCGTCACCGAGCCGTTTTCCCGCGCGTCCATCAGCTTCGAAGCCGGCGGCAGCTGGACATAGTAGTACCCGACGGCGCCCCCCAACACCAGCAGGCCGACCACGGCCAGCCGCGAAAAGGTCCACCAGACCAGCCGTCCCAGTGCCCGCGACAGCCAGCCGAAAATACCGCCGCGCGGTTTCGATGCCGCGCGGACGCGTTTGGCCGCTCTTGCCTTGGTCTTGGGTTTAGGTGTCGCGGCAGCCTTTTTCGGCCTGCTTTTCGCGCCCGCAAAATCGCGCTTTTCCGCCACGAGGGGTGGTTTCCTGCCGGGTCCGTTTGCCATTTTGTGCCTGTGCCTGCCGTTTGGCTTTTCCGAAAGGATAACCTTTCTGAGTCGCTTTGGGGAGGGTTTAAACCAGCACGGCGGCACTATCAAGTTGCCTATTTTTTAGCCTATTAGTTTTCTGTGCCTAAAAATTAGTCATTAAAAGGGAAACCATGCTGATCTTTTGAGCCGCGACTTGCCGCAACCCCGATCCGGTCGTTGTTTGGCACGGTAACCATTCGGACCCGATCGTCCGATTGTCAAAGAGGGAAAAATGAAACTCATTATTGCCACAATCAAACCATTCAAGCTGGAAGAGGTCCGCGAAGCGCTGACCGAAGCCGGCGCCAAGGGCCTGATGGTCACCGAGATCAAGGGCTACGGCGCGCAATCCGGCCACACGGAAATCTATCGCGGCGCGGAATACGCCGTGAACTTCGTGCCCAAGATACGGCTCGATATCGTCGTCCCTGACGATCTGGCCGACACGGTCGTTTCCACAATCGAGGATTCCGCCAAGACCGGCAAGATCGGTGATGGCAAGATCTTCGTTCTCAATGTGGAACAGGCTGTCCGCGTACGCACCGGCGAATCCGGCGACGACGCGCTCTAATCTATCAGGAAAAGGGAACTACCATGAAACTCAACGCACTCGGCCTTGCCGCGCCAATCGCAGCGCTTCCGGCGCTCGCCAGCGCCCAGGACGTCGCAGCCGCCGTTCCGACGGACGTCGTCTTCATTCTCAACTCGCTGCTGTTTCTTGTCGGCGGTTTTCTGGTCTTCTGGATGGCGGCCGGTTTCGCCATGCTGGAGGCCGGGCTCGTCCGCTCCAAGAACGTCACCATGCAGCTCACCAAGAACATGGGCCTGTTCGGGCTTGCCTGTATCTTCTACTACCTGATCGGCTATAACCTGATGTACCCGCTGGGCACATGGGGCATCGAGGGCATCCTGTCCGGAGTCTGGGGCACAGCCGCCATGGAAGCCGTCGGCGTCGGCGCTGACGCTGTCGACGACTATTCCTACGCAGCCACGGCGTCGGATTTCTTTTTCCAGCTGATGTTCTGCGCGGCCACGGCCTCTATCGTATCGGGCGCGCTGGCGGAGCGGATCAAGCTCTGGCCCTTCCTGATCTTCACGGTCATCCTCACCGCGGTCATCTATCCGGTGCAGGCGTCGTGGAAATGGGGCGGCGGCTTCCTGGACGAAGCGGGCTTTCTCGATTTCGCGGGCTCGACCGTCGTTCACTCCGTCGGTGGCTGGGCAGCCCTGACCGGCGCGCTGATCCTCGGACCGCGCATCGGCAAGTACAAGGACGGCCGCGTTCACCCGATCATGGGTTCCAACCTGACGCTGGCGACGCTGGGCACGTTCTGCCTGTGGCTCGGCTGGTTCGGGTTCAACGGCGGCTCCCAGCTCGCCATGGGCTCCATCGGTGACGTCGCCGACGTGTCGCGCATCTTCGCGAACACCAATGCGGCGGCCGCGGGAGGCCTGATCACGGCGATGATCCTGACGCAGATCCTGTACAAGAAGCCCGACCTTACCATGATCCTGAACGGCGCACTGGCCGGTCTGGTGTCGATCACCGCCGAACCGCTGACCCCGACGCTCGGCTCGGCCACCATCATCGGCACCATCGGCGGCATCATCGTGGTCTTCGGCGTGCCGTTCCTCGACAAGCTGAAGATCGACGACGTCGTCGGCGCCATCCCCGTCCACCTTATGGCCGGTATCTGGGGCACGATCGCCGTTGTCTTCACCAACTCGGACGCCAGCCTCGGCACCCAGATTTATTCGATCATCGTGGTGGGTATCTTCGTCGTCGTCACATCCTCGGTCGTCTGGTTCATCCTGAAAGCGACCATGGGCATCCGGGTGTCGTCCGAGGAAGAGATCAACGGTCTGGACATGGCCGAACTCGGGATGGAAGCCTACCCCGAATTCACCAACAGATAAGCCTCCGGCTTTTTCCCGGGGATATCCTCCCCCACCTACCGGGCCAATCTGGCCCGGTTTTTTTTGAAGGATGCGTGGTGCTTTTGCGTTAAGTTTAATTAAACTTTTACATTGTAAGAGCGCGGCCCCAGCCCTTATGCCTGACCTGTGGGTAATGTAAGGGGTAAGGGACATGGCACAGGTTTCATTTGCCGGGTACAGCTATCGTTTGAACGAGCAGGGGATCATCGTTTTCGACACGGCGGTGCTGACCTTCGCGGCGACGGGCGACAATCTGGAATTCGGTTATTCTATCGCCGCCGACGAGGGGCTTTTCTCGCCCATCGACTTCGATCCGGCCAGCTTCGATCAGGTCTATGTCACCGCCGGCGATGTCACGCTGTCGCTGCTTGACGCCGATCTTCTTTTCTACATGGGCGCCTATTTCTGGGAGGGCCGCGCCGGAACCGGAACCGCGAAGATTTTCGACGTCACGACCTCTGCCATATCGGGCTATGTTTTCGCCTTCGACGGCGATGCCCTGCCCGATCTGCTGAACCCGCGAACGGCGGAGGTCTGGTACGCCTCGATCTTCGACTATCAACTGATCGACAGCGGCGTTCTGGCAATCGGCGGCACGGTGCAGTTCGCCACGCTGGACCATGCCGAGATCCGCTTCGGCGACACGGTCACCGGCTCGCGCGATGGTGAAACGCTGGACGGGGGCGCGGGGACCGACCTGCTGAAGGGGCTCGGCGGACCGGATTTTCTGTTCGGGCGCGGCGGGGACGACAAGCTGCTGGGCAACGGCGGCGGCGACCACCTGTATGGCGGCGCCGGCGAGGATGTCCTGCGCGGCGGGCGCGGCAGCGACTGGCTGACGGGCGGCAGCGGCAACGACAAGATCTGGGGCGGTGCCGGGTCGGACTATTTCCTGTTCGACGCCGATCTGGACAACGGCCTGGACCGGATCAAGGATTTCGACGACGGCCGGGACAGGATCGTGATCGAGCACCTCGGCGGGTTCGAAGATATCGCGATCTCTCAGGCTGACCGGGGTCTGCGGCTGGAATTCCGCGACACCGCCATCGTTCTGGTGGGGATCGATGCGGACCAGATTTCCGCCGACGATTTCCTGTTCCTCTAGCGCGCGGGGACCGCTTGACCATGTGAACCTGTTCCGTGTAACTGGCGCTGCACCGGCATATTCCGGCCCGTGCCTCATTCATGGACGACAGAAATATGCGGGCGGTTTCCGACAATATCCGCGGTGCGGGGCTTATGGCCGTTGGCATGGCCGCTTTCACGCTGAACGATTCGCTGATGAAATTCGTCGGGACCGACTTCGACCTGTTCCAGGCGATTTTCGTCAGGGGCGTATTCGCCACCTTGCTGATCGGCCTGCTGGCCTGGCGGGCAGGATCTTTTGCCAGCCGTCCTGACAGGCGCGACAGCGGCCTGATCGCGCTGCGGTCGGTGGCGGAACTTGGCGCGACCTTCTGTTTTCTGACCGCACTCATAAAAATGCCGCTGGCCAATGTCACCGCGATCCTCCAGACGCTGCCGCTGACCGTGGCGCTGGCCGCTTTCTTCGTCTTTGGCGAACGCTTCCGCTGGCATCGCGGCATCGCGATCCTGATCGGGCTGGTCGGTGTTCTGTTCATAGTCCGCCCCGGAACCTCGGGCTTCAACAACTACAGCGTGCTGGCGCTGGTCGCGGTGCTGTTCGTCACCCTGCGGGACCTGACGGCGCGCAACCTGTCGCGCTCCGTCTCTTCGATGCTGGTGGCTTTCATCACCTCGCTGGCGGTCACGACCGCGGCCGGTCTGGTATCGGTCTGGCTGAACCGCTGGGAGGCGCTCAGCCTCGGCCAGGCGGGATTTCTGGCGCTCGCGGCGGTGTTCATCTTTGTCGGCTACTATTGCGCCATCGCCGCCATGCGGGTGGGCGAAGTGTCCTTCGTCGCGCCCTTCCGCTATACCGCGATGATCTGGGCGATCCTGCTCGGCCTGCTGGTTTTCGGCGATATCCCCGACCAGTGGACCAGCCTCGGCATGGCGGTGATCGCCGGCGCGGGGCTGTATACATGGCTGCGAGAGCGCAAGGTGGCCGCCGAAGGCTGATCCCCGCCCGAAGATGGCGTCAGTTGATGCCGTTCGCCCTCTGAACCGCGCGGATATAGGCCGTGATGACGCTGATTTCCGCATCCGTTATCCCGGCCACGGCGGGCATGTCGCCAAACGGCCAGTGGTGCTGCTGCGCGCCCATCCTGGCGGCGCGGGCAATCGCGGCATCGCCGTGGTGCGACGGTTCATAGATCTTGTGGATCAGCGGCGGCGCGACACCCCCCTGTCCCGCGGCATTCAGACCGTGGCATTTGGAGCACTTGGCCTCGAACGCCTGCTGCCCCTCTTTCTGAAGCGCGGTCAGTTCCGGCACCCGCACCTCGACCATGGCGGGACCGGTCCCGACAGGCTCAGGTTTTTCCGGCCATATTGCATAGGTTCCGACACCCAGAACGACAACGACCAGCCACAATAACGGTGATTTCAACAGTCCCATCAAACTTTCCGTAACTCTAGAAATCCAGGTTTTCCACGCTCAGCGCGTTCTGCTGGATGAACTCGCGCCGCGGTTCGACCACGTCGCCCATCAGCTTGGTGAACAGGTCGTCGGCTTCGGCCAGGTCGCCGACCCGGACCTGCAGCAGGGTGCGGGCTTCCGGATCGAGCGTGGTTTCCCACAACTGGCCGGGGTTCATCTCTCCCAGTCCCTTGTAGCGTTGCAGCGACAGGCCGCGCTCGCCCTCCTCGAGGATGGCGTTCAACAGGTCCGAAGGCGCATAGATCGGCCACTCGCGCTCTTTGCGCTGCAGCGTCGCGGGCTTGCTGTAGACGTCCTGCAGGGCTTGCGTCATCTGGCTCAGCTTGCGCGCCTCGCTGGACCGCAGGCAGCCGCCGTCCAGCGCGCGCGCCTCTTCCACGCCGCGCAGCATGCGGCTGAAACGCAGCCCGCCGTCCTGCGTGATGCGTCCGGTCCAGCCGCGTTCATACTCGGTCGACACCATGTCGAGCCGCGCCGCGATACCGTCGGCGATCGCCTGCGGGTTATCGTCCAGACGGCCGGGAACCAGGGCGCCGACGATCGCCGCCTGCTCCAGCACGTGGCGCGAATAATGCGTCGGAAAGGCATTCAGGATCGAACGCGACTGGCGGGCTTCCTGCACGACGCGCGCCAGATCGGGCCCGGCGATGGACGTGCCGTCGGCCAGCTTTAACATAGACCCTTCCAGACCTTGATTTATAAGGTAATTATCCAGAGACGGCTGGTCCTTCAGATAGACCTCGGACTTGCCCCGCGCCACTTTGAACAGGGGCGGTTCGGCGATATACAGATAGCCGCCCTCGATCAGTTCCGGCATCTGGCGGAAAAAGAACGTCAGCAGCAGCGTGCGGATATGCGCGCCGTCGACATCGGCGTCGGTCATGATGATGATCTTGTGATAGCGCAGCTTGGCGATGTTGAACTCGTCGCGGCCGATGCCGCAGCCCAGCGCGGTGATCAGGTTGGTGATCTGTTCGCTGCCCAGCATCTTGTCGAAGCGCGCGCGCTCCACGTTGAGGATCTTGCCGCGCAGCGGCAGCACCGCCTGGTTTTCACGGCTACGACCCTGCTTGGCGGACCCGCCGGCGCTGTCGCCCTCCACCAGGAACAGTTCGGATTTCGCCGGATCGCGTTCCTGGCAATCGGCCAGCTTGCCGGGCAGCGACGTGCCGCCAAAGGCCGTCTTGCGCCGCGTCAGGTCACGGGCCTTGCGCGCCGCTTCGCGCGCCAGCGCCGCCTCGACCACCTTGCTGATGATCTCTTTCGCCGGGCCGGGGTTCTCCTCGAACCACTCGGCCAGTTTCTCGTTCATCAGGCCTTCGACCGCCGGACGCACTTCGGAGGACACCAGCTTGTCCTTGGTCTGGGAGCTGAACTTCGGGTCCGGCACCTTGACCGACAACACGCAGGTCAGGCCCTCGCGGGCATCGTCGCCGGAAAAGCTGACCTTTTCCTTCTTGGCGATGCCGCTGCTGCCGGCATAATTGTTCATGGTCCGGGTCAGCGCACC
>JBFIHV010000060.1:0-10107 GCA_041601595.1 Amylibacter sp.
AGGATCACGCGGCGCAGGCCCTTGTCCAGCCAGCGTTCGATGGTTGCGAGGTCGCGAATGCCGCCGCCCAGTTGGGCCGGAACCTTGACCGATTTCAGGATCGCCTCGACCGGCGCCGCGTTGACCGGTTCGCCGGCGAAAGCGCCGTTCAGGTCGACGAGGTGCAGCCATTCGCACCCCGCGTCCTCGAAGGCCCTGGCCTGCGCGGCGGGATCATTGCTGAACACGGTTGCCTGGTCCATTTCACCCTTGTACAGGCGCACGCAGTTGCCGTCTTTCAGGTCGATTGCCGGGTACAGGATCATGGTCAGACTCGCTTTGATTGCTTTGCGCGCGTCTTAGCCTGATCGGCGGGCCATTGCAAAGCGCTAAAGCTTCCGCGCGCGGCCCTTGACGCGCCCGGCGTTCGGTATCAGGTTGGCCGAAGCCGAATCCACGAGAGTGACATGAGAAAATTCCTTTCCGCCTGTGCAGTCATGCTGGCACCGGCCATCCCCGCGGAAGCAGACGAACTCAGCGGCACTTTCAGGACCGAATCCGGCAAATCCGGCGGCGTGCTGCATGTGGTGTTTGACGCCTGCGACAGCGACCCCGGGAAAACCTGCGGCGTGATCAAGGCCGCCTACGACAAGGGCAACAATCCGCGCGAGGATTACCCGCATCTGGACAGACGCATCATCTGGGACATGAAGGATGACGGCCGCGGAAGATATTCGGGTGGGCGGATCTGGTCGCGCGAGTCCGGCAAGGTCATGCGCTCGGAATTGCTGCACCGCGGCGATATCCTGAAAGTATCGGGCTGCGTAGGGCCGGTCTGCCGGTCCGAGTTCTGGGTCAGGCTCGACTAGCGCGCGGCGGCTGCCTATGGCGCCCAGCGCAGGAAGTTGGCGATCAGGCGCAGACCTGTCTTCTGGCTTTTTTCCGGATGGAACTGGGTTCCCACCATGTTGTCGCGCCCGACCGCAGCCGTGATCGGGCCGCCATAGTCGACAGTCGCCAACAGGTCACCGGCATTTTCCGGTACCAGATGATAGGAATGCACGAAATAAGCGTGGTCGCCCGAAACGATGCCGTCGAAGACGGGGTGGTCGGTCCGCAGTTGCAGCTCATTCCAGCCCATGTGCGGGATTTTCAGCGTCTTGGTTGCCGGTTCCATCTTGACCACGTCGCCCTTGATCCAGTCGAAGCCCGGATGCACGCCATGCTCCAGTCCCCGCGTCGCCATCAGTTGCATGCCGACGCAGATGCCCAGAAACGGCGTGCCGGTGCGGACCTTTTCCTCGATCGCGCCGAACAGCCCGCCGATCGCGCCCAGATTGTGGCGGCAATCGCCAAAAGCGCCGACGCCCGGCAGGACGATGCGGTCACTGCGGCGCACGACATCGGGATCGGAAGAGACGACGACCGCCCCTGAACCGACTTCGGCAGCCATGCGCTGAAAGCTTTTCTCTGCCGATCTCAGGTTGCCCGAATTGTAATCGACGATAACCGTGGTCATTCCGAAAGGGTGCCTTTCGTGGACGGGATATCGCCGGATTTCCGCGGGTCCGTTTCCAGCGCCGCGCGCAATGCCTGCGCGACCGCCTTGAAGGCCGCCTCGGCAATGTGGTGGCTGTTGAAACCGTCAAGGCATTCGACATGCAGCGTCAATCCGCCCTGCATGGCAAGGGCGGTGAAAAATTCCTGAACCAGCTGGGTATCAAAGGTGCCGATCTTTTCGGTCGGCATTTGGACTTTCCACACCAGGTAGGGCCGGCCGGAAATGTCCAGCGCCGCACGCACCAGCGCATCGTCCATCGGCAGCAGGCAAGAGCCATAGCGGCGGATGCCGCGCTTGTCGCCGACAGCCTTGGACAGGGCCTTGCCGAGCGCGATGCCGACGTCCTCGACGGTGTGGTGGTCGTCGATGTGCAGATCGCCTTCGGCGCGCACGGTCATGTCGATCAGCGCATGGCGCGACAACTGGTCCAGCATGTGGTCGAAAAAACCCACGCCGGTGCGGTTGTCGTATTTGCCGGTGCCGTCGAGATTGATCTCGACGCTGATCTTCGTTTCTGCTGTATCGCGGCTTATTTTCGCTGTGCGCATTCTGGATGTCCGAATTTTCTGACGGAATTGAGGCTCTTATAGGACCAGGTTGCGCAGCTTCCAAGAGGATATCTGCCGCGCGGACCCGCCTGTTGCCGGACCACGTCAGTCGAACCGGTCAACGGCCAGTGCGGATATGTCTATGTTGGGGGTCCGGTTCTGCACGATCTGCGTGGCCAGAAGCCCGAGCTTCGGCCCGATCGTCAGCCCCAGGTGCTGTGATCCGAAGGCGAAGACGACATTCGGGTTCGTTTTGACCCTGCCCAGCATCGGCAGGCTGTCGGGCGTAGAGGGGCGGTGGCCCATCCATGTTTCCTCTTCGGCCCATGTCAGCGTCGGATAGAGCCGCCGGACGGCGGCGCGCTGCAACACGAACGGCCGCGTGGAGGCGGGCGAGTCCAGCGGTGCGAATTCGGTGGTTCCGGCAATCCGGATGCCATGGTCCATCGGGGTCATCACGGATTTGGCGTCCGTCATCATGTAAGGGATCGGCGGGGTGAAACTCGGTGATTTCAACATCAGATGATAGCCGCGCTCGCCTTCCAGCGGTACCTTGTGGCCAAGGCTGCCGGTCAGGGACTTGGACCATGCGCCCGCCGCAATCACGATCGTGTCGGCGTTCAACGCGGTTCCGTCCTGCAAGACGACGCTCTGGCCGTCGATGGCCTTGGCGGCGCCCAAGAGGACTTTGCCGCCATTGGCGACGAAATGTGCTGTCAGCGCCTGAAGATAGGCCGCCGGATCGGACACGTAACCGTTGTCCGTGTAACGCGCGCCAAACCGGTAAGCGTCGCCGAGGGCGGGGTCGATTTCCCGGAGCTCCGGCAGGTCCAGATGCTCCGGTGTCACGCCAAATTCCGCCAGGAGCGCATTGGAAAACCTGTTTGCCTCGTAATCCTTCTTTTGCGGGTAGAGATAGGTGAAGGTGCCGGACGTTATGAATTTTTCCGCAGGCGTTCCCTTGGCGAGCGCCAGGTGCTGCTCGACCGTGTCATGCGCCAGCATCTCGATGGATGTCGCGATCCTGCGCACGCGGGCTGGGGTCGCATTACGCAGGAATGACAGTCCGAAAGGCAGGAATTTGGGCAGATAGGACCAGCGCAGGCTCAGGGGGCTTTTGCGGGAAAACAGGTATTTTGGCAGGTGCGGCAGGATATCGGGCTCCAGCGCGGGCACGATCGCCGCGCGCGCCAGCAATCCGGCGTTCCCGTAGGAGGCTTGCGCCGTGTCGCCGGGTTTTACCCGATCCAGCAGCGTGACGGTGGCGCCGGCCCGCCGGAGGTGTTCCGCGGTGCAGACCCCGGTAAACCCTGCTCCGATAACGATGACCGTCTGAGCCATTTCGGCATTCTCCCCCGACGGGCCCGCTTGCCGGCCCGTGTATTCTACACTGGTCTGACGTAAAGACATCCGCGGGACGATGTAAAGATTTGAATTATCAGCCCCGGGCCGAGTCACAGGGCCTTGTCACGGACCCGAATGCTATCCGGCTATTTCGACAACCTGTTTTGCACCCGTTGCCGGGCAAATCCGCTGTCGCGGTCGTTGATGCCGAGCAGGGACACCACAAGACGCATGAACCCGTCCTCGTCGTGATCGCGGCGGTCGTCGGCGAGGACGACGGACCACAGCGCCTCGATAACGGTTTCGCGGTGTTCGTAGGGCACGGTTTCCTTGACGACGCGGGTGAAGCGAACGGTGTCGGGGGCCTGGGCCTCCAGGTCTTCGGCCTCGGTGCGCAGGGCGGTGGCGGCCTGTTGCGACAGACCGTAGCGCTCCATCAGCACCTGCAGGATCATCTGGCGTTCTGCGGCGGCATAGTCGTGATCGGCGCGGGCGACGCGGACCAGCAGGGCGGTCAGCGCAAGACGGGCGTCTTCGTGGGTCAGGCGATCGGGTGCGGGGGCGCGAAAGGCGGCGAGGATATCTGCTAACATGGCGCTATAGGTAGGGCGAAATCGTTGGTGATGCAACCAGCGTCACGCAGGCGTTAACACCTGCAAACGCGGCGAAACAGGCTGTATGAAAAGCGTATGACATGTGTATGATTTGCGTATGACAATCGTATGGCCCGGAATTCCCGCTTTTCCGGGTTAACGCTCAGACCTCTCGCCAAAAAGCGGGCGAGAACAGGACGAAAACCGTCAGCAGTTCCAGCCGTCCGATAAACATGCCGAAAACCAGCAGCATCTTTGCAGGGTCGTTCAGAGAGGCAAAGTTGCCGGCGGGTCCGATAACGGAGCCGACGCCCGGACCCACGTTTGCCACCGAGGTCAGTGCGCCGCTGATGGCCGAGGTGAAATCCAGACCGGTCATCCCGAGCGCCAGCGCAAGGATTATGACGGTGGCGAAATAGAAAGTGAAAAAAGAGATGACGCCGGACAGCACGCCTTCCGAGACGGGGCGGCCCTCGTATTTCAGCACATACACCGAGCGGGGATATTGCAGGCGCTTGACCTGCAATGCCGTACTGCGCACCGCGATGATCCAGCGCATAGCCTTGGCGCCGCCTGCGGTGGAGCCCGTGCAGCCGCCGACGGCCGTGAGCACGACAAAGGCGCAGACCGCGAACGGGCCCCATGTTGTATAGTCCGTCGTGGCATAGCCGGTGGTGCTGACCACCGAAATGACATTGAACGCCACGAGGCGCAAAGCTGTCAGCGGCGGAAGGTCGTTGGTCAGGGACAGCCATGCCGCCAGCGTCAGAATGACGACGGAAAGGCTCCACAGCATGGCCTTGACCTGCTCGCTCCGGAATACCCGCCGGTTTCCGGCGCGGATGTACCAGACGAACGGCAGCGCGCCGAGCAACATGAACAAGGTCGCCGTCCACTGCAGATAACTGCTGTCGAAGTGGCCGAATGAGGCGTCGTAGTTCGAATAGCCGCCGGTGGACAGCGTCGTCATCGCATGCGTGATCGCATCAAAGAAGCTCATGCCGCCGGCGAGGTAGGCAAGGCCGCAGAGCGCGATCAGGCCCAGGTATATCAACAGGGTGGCGGCGGCGATCTTGTTTACGCTGGACAGAACCTTCTCGCTCCGGTCAGAGCTTTCGGTGTGGAAAAGCTGCATGCCGCCGACCTTGAGCAGCGGCAGAAGCGCTATGCCGGTCACGATGAACCCGACGCCGCCAACCGCCTCCAGCAATGCCCGCCACAGCAGGATGCCGCGCTCGGTCCCGTCCAGCCCGACCATCACCGTCGACCCGGTGGTCGTTATGCCCGACATCGCCTCGAAAATCGCGTCAACAGGCGACATGGAGGCGAGGTAGAGCGGCAGCGCGCCTGCCAGCGCGGCCGTGAGCCACACAGACGTGGTCAGCAGATAGGCGTGAATACGGCGCATTCCGTCGAAAGAGGCGCTGGAGGCGATCATCAGCAACAGCCCGAATGTGCCTGTCACAATGGCTGCCTGACCGAAGATATCAGCGGTGCCGTGGAACAGCAGAGCATCCAGACCCATCAGGGCCGCCAGAAAAAACAGAACAACGCCGTTCACGAAAACAATAAAGTTCATAGGCACTTATCCGTTTCCGGCACTGGAATTCCAGTGGTTGTTCTATTCGCCCGCCGCCTTGACGCCCTAGCGAAAGTTGACTCTGACAGTATTGGACGGGAACTTCAATGGCGGTTTTCATAACGGCAAACGGCTGCTCAAAAACTGCGAATTGCGTTGTCGCGACGTTCGCTCGCGAAATCGCGGAAGCTTCCCCCGGCCGAGCGATGCCAGATTCAAAAAAGAATTTGGCGACGGCAATATCGTTATTGTTGGGCGGTCTTTTGAAGCAGGCCGCTTTGTACTCTACTGCCGGAACAGTAATTATTCGGAAAGTTGACGTCGGAAAGCAATATTACCACGTGGTTTCAATGTTTTGACAAAATTTCGACATAATTGAGGCATCTAAGCTGCAGTCAATTTCGGAATCTTCTTGTCGTGTAGTGAACTTCTTGGGTGTGCGGAATTCTGCGGCATTAAGATTTGTCGAAATCTGAATCCCTAGGGGGGGTAAAATGAAAAAACAATATATGTTCAAGGATGACTCGGGTGCGGTGACCGTTGACTGGGTTGTGCTGACGGCGGCCTTGGTCATTATCGGGGGTGTGGTCATTGGTATAATCCGGGGAGGATTGATAGATGCCTCCTCAGCCATCGATAAAACGCTCGTGGCGTCGGCTACCGATCTGCGGTCTTCGCTGAGCGGCGGCGAGAGTGCGTCTCAATCGTTTGCGGATTATATGGCCGCCGCAGGTGGCGACCTTTCTGCAGCTGTCGACGCCATAAATGCGGATGCGCCAGATGGCTACACCTATTCAGGATGGAACGAAACATCGTCAGGAACGCCGCTCTATTTTGGAAATACCGAATCAACAGGTTCCAGCATGAGCTTAGGTGGCACCACTTACGAGTCAGGCGAACTGACATCGAATGACTTTACATACGTTGGCACCTCAGGACCAGCTTAGAAGCCGTCGCATAAAGTTCCGGCCAGTTGCCTTATCTGCAGAGGCCGGAACAGTCTTGCAGGACCGTCCGTTCCCTAACTATGCCTAAACCAGCCTGCTTTGCTCCAGCGCCGCGCGGACGAAATCCCTGAACAGCGGGTGCGGATCGAACGGCTTGGATTTCAGTTCCGGGTGGAACTGGACGCCGATGTACCACGGGTGGTCCTTGAACTCGACGATTTCCGGCAGGCGTCCGTCGGGGGACATGCCCGAAAAGATCAGGCCGCATTCTTCCAGCTTGTCGCGGTACTTTATATCGACCTCGTAGCGGTGGCGGTGGCGTTCGGAAATCGAGGTCGTGCCGTAGATCTTGGCGACGCGGCTGCCTTCCTTGAGCGTGGCGTTATAGGCGCCGAGCCGCATGGTGCCGCCCTTGTCGTCGCTGACGGCGCGCTGAATGGTGCGGTTGCCTTCCATCCACTCTTTCAGGTGGTAGACCACGGGCGTGAAGCGTTTCTGCCCGGCCTCGTGGTCGAATTCCTCGGAGCCGGCATCCTTGATGCGGGCGAGGTTGCGGGCGGCCTCGATCACCGCCATCTGCATGCCGAGGCAGATGCCGAGGTAGGGCACCTTGCGCTCGCGGGCGAACTGCGCCGCCTTCATCTTGCCTTCCGTGCCGCGTTCGCCAAAGCCGCCGGGAACGATGATCGCGTCGAACGGCTCCAGATAGGCGGCGACGTCGGAGTCGTCTTTCTCGAAGATCTCGGCGTCGATCCATTCGGCCTTGACCTTGACGCGGTTGAACATGCCGCCGTGGGTCAGGGCCTCGGCAATGGATTTATAGGCGTCCTCGAGCTGGGTGTACTTGCCGACGATAGCGACATTGACGACGCCTTCCGGGTGGTGGATGCGGTCGGACACGTCTTCCCAGACGTCGAGCTTGGGTTTCGGGGCGGGCTTGATGCCGAAGGCGTCCAGAACCGCCTGGTCCATGCCTTCGCGGTGATAGGCCAAGGGCGCGTCATAGATCGAGGCCAGATCCTGCGCCGCGATCACGCTGTCGGGGCGCACGTTGCAGAACAGCGCAAGCTTGGCGCGCTCCTTGTCGGGGATCGGCATTTCGGACCGGCAGACAAGCACGTCGGGCGCAATGCCGATCGAACGCAGTTCCTTGACGGAGTGCTGCGTCGGTTTGGTCTTCAGTTCGCCCGACGCCTTGATGTAGGGCAGCAGGGTCAGGTGCATGAAGATGCACTCGCCGCGCGGACGGTCCTGCGAAAACTGTCGAATCGCCTCGAAGAACGGCAGGCCCTCGATGTCGCCGACCGTGCCGCCGATTTCGCAGAGCATGAAGTCGACCTCGTCGTCGCCGATGGCGATGAAATCCTTGATCTCGTTGGTGACGTGGGGAATGACCTGGATGGTCTTGCCCAGGTAATCGCCGCGGCGTTCTTTTTCCAGAACGGTGGAATAGACGCGGCCGGACGAGATGGAATCGCTCTGCCGCGCGGCGACGCCCGTGAAACGCTCGTAATGGCCGAGGTCGAGGTCGGTTTCCGCGCCGTCGTCGGTGACGAAGACCTCGCCATGCTCGAAGGGCGACATCGTGCCCGGATCGACGTTCAGATAGGGGTCAAGCTTGCGCAGGCGGACGGAATAGCCGCGGGCCTGCAACAACGCGCCCAGCGCCGCCGAGGCGAGGCCTTTGCCGAGCGAGGAAACAACACCACCAGTAATGAAAACAAATCGCGCCATCGTGCCCGGCACCCCCGTGAATTATAATTGTAACAGGCCAGAATCGACCTTGATTTGGCCCACTATCACGGGATTTGACTAGTATCCGAAATGCGGGATTCTGACAAGACCTCAAACGCTAGATGCTGTGGTTTTTGTGTAAAATTTCACAATAGCTAGCGTTGATATCCGCTGTTTACTCGGCCTTTGGAGGCAGTGCGGGACCGTCGTTGGCGGATGGCGGCAACAGGTTGCCGTCCAGTCCCGGAACAACCGGCGCCGTCGCCGGAGCCGTTCCCGTATCCGTGCCCATGCGTTCGAGCACCGAATCCGAATCCGCTTTCTGCGCGGCGATGATCGTCAGCGACAGGGAGGTGATCAGAAAACCGACCGCGATCACCCATGTCATCTTGGTCAGCGCATTGGCTGCCTGACGGCCGGACATGGCGCCACCGCCGCCGCCGCCCATGCCGAGCCCGCCGCCTTCGGAGCGCTGCAACAGAACGACGAGTATCAGAAGCAGGGCGAGGATCAGGTGAACGACGAGGACTACGGTTTGCATAAGTTCGGGCCTTGGCGGATGGTTTCAAGCACGGCGTTGTCTAATCAATCGGGGCGGGGTTGTCGATAGGTTAGTTTCGGAGAGACCCGTCGAGCCACCGGCAGGCGGCAACCGTTGCGACATCCGGATTTGCGGGCGGCAGGGCTGGAAGCTGTGCCGAAGAAGAGGAATTCAGCGAAAGTTTCGTTGATCGGTAACGGAATTCCTGTGCGGATTACTTCTGTAAATCAATAAATCACCGGAGGTTGCATGGATATCAGGAAGGGCGCGGACCCCGACGAAATCGACAAAGGTTTCGACTGGTCCACCATGACGGCCGTTATTCAAGGGATTTGGCTGAAGCCTGTCACGGAGCAGGTGGTCGAAGACGATACCTAGTCCGCAGGCAATTGCGTCCAGACGCACCGGCGGACGCCGGTACGTTGCCGCATCCGCCAAATTTCCGGTTTCCCCTGACACGCGGCTTCTCTATAGAGGTCAGCGGAGTTTTCACGCAAAGGAATCCCTGAAATGGCGAATGTGGTAGTGATCGGGACCCAGTGGGGCGACGAGGGTAAAGGCAAGATCGTGGACTGGCTGTCGGAGCGCGCCGATGTGATCGCGCGGTTTCAGGGCGGCCACAATGCCGGACACACCCTGGTCATCGACGGAAAGGTCTTCAAACTGTCGCTGTTGCCGTCGGGCATCCTGCGCAAGGGCAAGCTGTCGGTCATCGGCAACGGCGTCGTGCTGGACCCCTGGGCGCTGGTGGACGAGATCAAGCGCATCGGCGAGATGGGTGTCGAGATCAGCACCGAGAACCTTATGATCGCGGAAAACACGCCGCTGATCCTGCCGGTGCACTGGCAACTGGACAAGCTGCGCGAGGAAGCCGCCGGAACGGCCAAGATCGGGACGACCGGGCGCGGCATCGGTCCGGCTTACGAAGACAAGGTGGGACGCCGCACGGTTCGCGTCGCTGATCTGGCGGACGAGGCGACACTGGACGCGCGACTCGACCGACTGCTGGCGCATCACGACGCGCTACGCCGCGGACTGGGCGAGCCCGAGATCGACCGCGCCGCGCTGAAAGCGGCGCTGGTGGAAATCGCGCCGCAGGTTCTGAAATACGCGGCTCCGGTCTGGAAAGTGTTGGCCGAACGCCGCAAGAAGGGCGAGCGTATCCTGTTCGAGGGCGCGCAGGGCGCGCTGCTGGATGTGGATTACGGCACCTATCCCTATGTCACATCCTCCAATACACTGGCCGGCATGGCCGCGACGGGAACCGGCATGGGGCCGGGC
>JBFIHV010000061.1:0-9959 GCA_041601595.1 Amylibacter sp.
CTTTTGCGTGATTATCAGAAGGCCTCTTTACAAGTCACGGAATACGAGATCGCACTTGGAAAATGTCGCAAAACAATACTTGGATCCTTCGGCGGAGGCGCAATTGACGTCGACGCTGCGCGGGAAGAAATCCTTGGCCGAGTTGCTCGGCTCCGCGACAGAGGATGAGGTTGCGGAGTTCCTGGATGGCATGAGTCACAATGCCATCGCCGCAATGCCTTGGCTGTTTGAAATCTGGGCACTGGACCACCAGATGCCGCCCGACGGTGACTGGATGACCTGGGTCATCATGGGCGGACGGGGTGCCGGCAAGACACGGGCCGGCGCGGAATGGGTTCGCCGGCAGGTCGAGGGCTGCAGGCCCGAAGAAAAGGGCAAATGCCAGCGGGTGGCGCTGATCGGGGAAACCATCGATCAGGCGCGGGAAATCATGGTGTTCGGCGACAGCGGTATCATGGCCTGTTCGCCGCCCGACCGGAAGCCTGAATGGCAAAGCAGCCGCAAGCGTTTGGTCTGGCCGAACGGTTCCATCGCCACGATTTACTCGGCGTCGGACCCGGAAAGCCTGCGCGGGCCGCAGTTCGACTGCGCATGGATGGACGAGCTTGCGAAATGGAAGAAGGCGCGGGAAACTTGGGACATGTTGCAGTTTTCCCTGCGACTGGGCGAGGCGCCACAGCAGATTGTGACGACAACGCCAAAGAACCTGACGCTTCTGCGCGAAATCCTGGCGGCGCCGAAAACGGTCATGACATCGGCTCCGACCAGCGCCAACAAGGTCAATCTGGCCAGAAGTTTTCTGGAAAAGGTCAGCGCCGACTATTCCGGCACCCGGCTGGGGCGGCAGGAGCTGGACGGCGAATTGTTGACGGACGTCGAGGGCGCCCTCTGGTCGCTGGGTCAGATCGACAAGTTGCGGCTGGAGGAACATCCGCCGCTGGACCGGATTGTCGTTGCGGTCGACCCGCCGGCAAGCAGCGGAGATGGCGCCGATGAATGCGGGATCGTTGTTGCCGGTGTCAGCGCCAAGGGGCCGCCGCAAGACTGGCGCTGTTATGTATTGGCTGACCGCAGTATTGCGAAGGCCAGCCCCAATGCCTGGGCCGAAGAGGTTGTGCGGGCGGCGAAGGAATTCGCGGCCGACCGGGTGGTTGCTGAAGTCAATCAGGGCGGCGAGATGGTGGAAACCATCCTGCGCCAGCAGTCTGAATTTCTGCCATTTCGAGCGGTTCGCGCCACGCGGGGCAAGACCGCCCGTGCCGAACCGGTGGCGGCGCTCTATGAACAGGGGCGGGTGTTTCATCTGGGAGCCTTCCGCGGACTGGAAGACCAGATGTGCCAGATGAGCCAGCGGGGTTTTGCCGGAAAAGGCAGCCCCGACCGTGTCGACGCGTTGGTCTGGGCATTGACCGATCTGATGATCGAACCGGCGTCCGCGTTTCGCAGGCCAAGTATCAGAATTCTTTGAAATCAAATATAGAGGAGCTTAACCCATATGGTTCTGCAATTCCTGAAGGGTGCCAAACCTTCTCCGCCGGAGAAAAAAGCATCGGCGGCGGCGCCGGTTATCGCGTTTCACGGGGCCGGTCGCCCCGTGTGGAGCGCGCGGGATGTCACATCGCTGATGCGAACCGGCTTTGCCGGAAATCCGGTCGGTTTCCGCTGTGTCAAGATGATCGCTGAGGCGGCGGCGGCAGTGCCTCTGGTGCTGGGCAACGGGTCCGTGCGGTATGAGACGCATCCGATGCTGGACCTCTTGGCGCGCCCTAACCCGATGCAGGGACGGGCCGATCTGCTGGAGTCCTTTTTCGGGCAGCTTCTGTTGTCGGGCGACGGCTATCTGGAGGTTTCCGGACTGGCCGAGAACGGCCAGCCAGCGGAGATGTATGTCCTGCGGTCCGACCGGATGAAGGTCGTTCCGGGGCGGGACGGCTGGCCTGTTGCCTACGAATATTCTGTTGGTGCCAAGAAGCACCGTTTCGATATGCGGGGGGACTTCAAGCCGATCCTGCACGTGAAGAGCTTCCACCCGCAGGACGACCACTATGGCCTTTCGCCGATGCAGGCGGCGGCTTCGGCTCTGGATGTGCATAATTCCGCCTGCCGCTGGTCAAAGGCGTTGCTGGACAATGCGGCGCGGCCTTCGGGGGCCATCATTTATCGCGGCGCGGATGGGCATTCGACCCTGGCGGCGGACCAATACACGCGGCTGATCGACGAAATCGAGTTGAACCATCAGGGCGCCAAGAACGCGGGCCGACCGATGCTGCTGGAAGGCGGGCTGGACTGGAAGCCGATGGGTTTCTCGCCGTCCGACATGGAATTTCAGAAAACCAAAGAGAGCGCCGCGCGTGAAATCGCGCTGGCTTTCGGGGTGCCGCCGATGCTGCTGGGACTGCCCGGAGATAATACCTATTCCAACTACCAGGAAGCGAACCGGGCGTTTTATCGCCTGACCGTTCTGCCGCTGCTGTCAAAAACCGCTGGCGCGATATCGGGGTGGCTGCCGGACTTCTACGAAGAGAAACTGGCGCTGACCGTGGATATGGACGGCATACCGGCGCTTGCCGCAGAACGGGATGCGCAGTGGCGGCGTGTGTCCGAGGCAACTTTCCTGAGCGATGCTGAAAAACGTCACATGCTTGGGTTGCCGGCCTGTTCGGAGGATGAATGAGTGGCCACCGCAGCAGCGGATCACGATATTTGTATGAACCGTTCGATGCCGCTGCGGCGAGAATTGAGACCAACGAACGGGTAAATGCGGAACGGTGGACGGGGTTGGAGCGCCGCCTGACAACGATCGAGGCATCATTGGAGCGCCTGGAGCGCAGGCTCTGGCTGGCGGTCTATGGGGTTGTTGCTGTCGTTTTGACGCGAGGCGTGCAAGCCTTGTTGGAGTTCACAACTAACTAGCGGAAAATATTATGATTTATTCAAATGGCGCGTCAGCGCTAGAGACGAAGTTTTGCCAATTTGACGAGGAACTGGGCCTGAAGAACGGCACGGAGATATCTGGCTATGCCTCGGTTTTCGGGGCGGAGGATCACGGCCGTGATGTCGTCGTCAAGGGTGCCTACAAGTCGAGCCTCGGGTCGCTGTCGAAACGCGGCAGCTCGGTCAAGATGTTGTGGCAGCACGATCCGGGCAAGCCCATCGGCATCTGGGACGAGGTGCGGGAGGATGCCAGGGGCCTGTTCGTCAAGGGACGGCTGCTGACCGACGTGCAGGCGGGCCGCGAGGCGCTGGCGCTGATCAAGGCGGGCGCCATCGACGGCCTGTCTATCGGCTATCGCACCGTCCGGGCGGAAAAGAAGTCCGGCGGCCAGAGGCTGCTGCACGAACTGGATCTTTGGGAAGTTTCATTGGTGACGTTTCCAATGCTGCCCGAGGCGCGCGTTGATGATGCGGCGACTGCCGAGGATCAACTTGCACAGGAACTGGCGGGCGTTCTGAACGCCGCCAGACAAGAACTGCTGGCCTGAGTGCCGGCGCAATATTCCATCACTTAAGGATTTCAAAAAATGAGCACTCGAAAGACCAATGTCCGGTCAGGCCAGCATTTGACCGCCGAAACCAAGGCGCTGGAAGTCAAGTCGGCGCTGTCCGGCTTTGTCCAGGACTTTTCGAATTTTAATTCCGAACTGAAAACCAAACTGAAGAACCAGGAAGATCGATTGAACATGCTTGAACAGAAAAACACTCAATATTCCCGTCCGGCTCTGTCTGCCGTTGCTGAAGTGGCCGTCCCCCACAAGAAGGCCTTCTCTGCCTATTTGCGGTCCGGCGATGACGATGCGATGCGTGCGCTGGATTTCGAGGAAAAGGCGCTGTCGACCGCCGTGGCCGCCGACGGCGGTTATCTGGTCGACCCGCAAACGGCGGACCGGATTGCGAGCGTCCTGCGCTCTGCGTCTTCGATCCGAGCGATTTCCAATGTCGTGACCGTCGAGGCCTCGGCCTATGACGTTCTGGTCGATCACTCGGATATCGGCGCGGGTTGGGCCACGGAAACGGCGTCCTCGACCGAAACCGGTACGCCGCAAATGGAGCGCGTCTCCATTCCGCTGCACGAGCTGTCGGCTCTGCCGAAAGCGTCGCAACGCTTGCTGGATGACAGTGCGTTCGATGTCGAGGGCTGGCTGGCAGGACGGATCGCGGACAAGTTCACCCGTTCCGAAGCCTCCGCTTTCATTTCGGGTGACGGTGTGGACAAGCCTACAGGCTTCCTGACCTATTCCTCGGTGGACAATGCCGCTTGGGCCTGGGGCTCTCTGGGCTACGTTCCGACGGGTGCCATTGGCGACTTCAACGCCACCGATCCGGCGGATGCGATTGTTGATCTGGTCTATGCTCTGGGGGCCCGTTACCGGGCCAATGCAACCTTCGTGATGAACTCCAAGACCGCCGGCGCCGTACGCAAGATGAAGGATGCCGATGGCCGCTTCCTGTGGTCGGACGGTCTGGCCGCGGGTGAACCCGCCCGCCTGATGGGCTATGCGGTCCTGATTGCCGAGGATATGCCTGACATTGCAGCCGACGCAACGGCGATTGCCTTTGGCGATTTCGGCGCAGGTTACACCATTGCCGAACGTCCTGACCTGCGCATTCTGCGTGATCCGTTCTCGGCCAAGCCAAACGTTCTGTTCTATGCGACCAAGCGGGTCGGCGGCGACGTCAGCGACTTTGCAGCGATCAAGCTGCTGAAATTCGCGGCCAGCTAAACCGCGCCACCAGTTCGCCTGTCCTCGGGCAGGTGACCGTCCGCCCCGGCGGGCGGGGGCGGAAGGCTTGCCTTTCGCCCCGGGCGCCCCCGCTGCGTCTAGCTGCTCCCCTCCGTCCGAGCGCGGCGGGGGCCCCGAATGTCTATTAGGAGAAGCCGATCCATGATTTTAACTGAACTGAATTCAGTGCCGAGCGCGACGCTGCCGATCGCAAAGTTTGCCGATCACCTGCGTTTGGGGACCGAATTCGCAGAGACATCCCTGCAGAACGACTTGCTGGATGTCTACCTGCGGGCCGCGATATCAGCAATCGAGGGCAAAACCGGTCGTGTTATTTTGCAGAAGAGTTTCATCTGGCAACTGACCGGCTGGCGACAGTCCGACGTCCAGGTGCTGCCGGTGCGGCCGGTCGTGTCCGTCACCGCCCTTCGGACCTATGACCGGTCGGGCGCGGTGACGGAGTATAGCTCTGATAATTACGATTTTATACCTGACGGTCAGGCCCCCGCTATCAAGGCGGTCGGTTCGCAATTGCCATCGGTCGGCAATGGTGGAACCGCAGAGATCGAGTTTGTTGCGGGCCACGGGGCGACTTGGGACGAGGTTCCAAGTGATCTGGCGCAGGCCGTGATCATTCTGGCCGCCCAGTTCTATGAAAACCGGACCGGTGCGCCTGATCCGACCGGTGTCTTGCCGATGGCGGTTCTGTCGCTTATCGAACCGTACCGTCCGGTCCGGCTGTTCGGCGGCGCGCGATGAGACCGGGGTTTTCGCTGAACCGAAAACTGGTGCTGGAAGAGGCCAACCGGGTCGAGGACGGATCGGGCGGGTTTTCCGAGGAATGGGCGCCGCTGGGGGCGATCTGGGCGAATATCGACGCGCGCAGCGTCACGTCCAGGGAAGTCGCGGGCGGTGAGAAGAGCAACACCAAATACCGCATCATAGTCCGCGCCGCACCGGTGGGATCATCCGTTCGCCCGAAACCCAAGCAGCGCTTTCGCGAGGGCGACGTCATTTTTCAGATCGATGCGGTCACGAGCGCCAATTCAAACGGCCTGTACCTGGAATGCTGGGCGCATGAGGAGATCCTGCAATGAGCTATGCCATCGGCGCGAGTTTGCAGCGCGCGGTTTTTGGGCGCCTGGTCGGAGAGGCCGACATCATCGAGATCGTAGGTCCAAATATCTATGACGCTGTTCCTGCCGGTACAGAACCGCAAGTCTTCGTTCTGATTGGCGAAGAAGTTGTCCGGGACCGGTCCACCAAGACCTCTGACGGGGCGCACCATGATTTCACAGTGAGCGTGTTCGCCGACCAGCAGGGGTTTGCGAATTCGAAGAAGCTCGCTGCTATTATTTGCGACAGCTTGCTTGGCTCCGGCCTGACACTGGATCGCGGCCGCGTCACCGGCCTCTGGTTCCGGCGTGCCCGGACACGCAGGGGGCGGGCCCCCGACCGGCGGCGTATCGACCTGCAATTTCGCGCACATGTTGAAGACATTTAATCCGGATTTTTGGAAGGAAAGACAATGACGGCCCAGAATGGCAAAGATCTGCTGATCAAGATTGATATGGACGGAGTGGGGACGTTCGAAACACTGGCGGGGCTGCGGGCCTCGCGGATTTCGTTCAACTCTCAAACAGTTGATGCGACCTCGCTGGAAAGCGCGGGTGGCTGGCGTGAGTTGCTGGCAGGCGGCGGCGTAAAATCGGCGTCCATCAGCGGCTCCGGCATTTTTCGTGATGAGACCACGGACGAACGCGCGCGGCAGATATTCTTTGCCGGCGAAATTCCACGATTTCAGGTGATCATACCGGATTTCGGCGTCGTGGAAGGCGGGTTCCAGATTACGTCTATCGAGTATTCCGGCCAGTATGACGGCGAAGCCGTCTACGAACTGTCCATGTCGTCGGCCTCCGCCCTTACATTCAGCGCGATATAAATGGCCAATCCCTATCGTGGAGAAGTCGAATTGACCCTGGACGGTCATCCGCATGTCCTGCGATTGACGCTGGGTGCGCTGGTCGAGTTGGAGCAGGAACTGGAAAGCGACAGCCTAGTCGCCCTGGTCGAGCGGTTCGAGCGGGGTGATTTCAAGATGCGCGATCTGATCGCCCTCTTGACAGCAGGGCTGCGTGGCGGTGGCTGGACCGGTTCCGAAGCGGATCTTTTGAAATGCAAGATCCAGGGCGGGCCGGTCGAGGCGGCGCAGGTGGCCGGAAGGTTGCTGAAGTGCACGTTCAGCCTGCCGGAATGACACGCGCCAACGGGTTCAACTGGTCCGAACTGATATTGGTCGGACTGCACCAGCTTCGCCTGAAACCGGACGAGTTCTGGAACCTGACGCCGGCCGAGTTGCTGGTCATGGCGGGGGCGGTGACGCCCACGTCGCAAATCTTGACGCGCAGCGGGCTGGATGCACTCTGCGCTCTTTTCCCCGACACTTGATAATCAGGAGGTCCCGACGTGGACTATGAACTGGAAGTTGACCAGTTGGATGCCCAACTCGGATCACTGGAAAGCAGTATTGCCTCGGCCGCGCAGGTTACCGCGGCGTTTGAAGGTGAAATCCATGGCATGCAGGGCGCGATTTCCGCTGCCCAGAAAGAGACCGCCGGATTTTCCAGAAGTCTGACCAGTGGATTGAAAGCCGCGATCGGAGATCTGGTCTTCGAAGGCGCGAGGCTTTCCGACGTGCTGAAAAATGTGGCTCAGTCGATGATCCAGAGCACCTTCAGCAGCTCGGTCAGTCCGGTTACCGAAGCACTGGCAGGAGCCATCAGCGGCGGGATGACTTCGCTCGTTTCCGGGTTGATGCCTTTCGAAAAGGGCGGCGCGTTCTCGGCTGGGCGTGTGGTGCCGTTCGCGAACGGCGGGGTGGTTTCCGGCCCGACGACGTTTCCGATGCGCGGTGCGACGGGCCTGATGGGTGAGGCCGGGCCGGAGGCGATCATGCCTCTGGCCCGCGGTGCGGACGGCAGTCTTGGCGTGCGCGCAGGCGGTGGCGGCTCGGTCGTTGTGAATATGAATATTTCCACGCCGGACGCCGAAAGCTTTCGAAGGTCCAGAAGCCAGATAGCATCCGGTGTTTCACGTGCGATCCAGCGCGGGCAGCGCAATCTCTGAGGGGTAAGCAATGAATTTTCACGATGTAAGATTTCCGACCAGCCTTTCGATCGGATCGACCGGAGGACCCGAGCGGCGCACGGAAATCGTGACGCTGAACAACGGGTTCGAGGAGCGCAATTCCCCCTGGAGGCAATCGCGCCGGCGTTACGATGCCGGTGTTGCGATGCGATCAATCGATGATCTGGAGACTGTAATAGCCTTTTTCGAGGCGCGGCAGGGGCGGTTGTACGGGTTTCGCTGGAAGGACTGGAGCGATTTCAAGAGCTGTCCGGTGTCTGGGGTGCCGTCAGCGACGGATCAGGATCTGGGTGTCGGCGATGGTGTTGCAACCGTTTTCCAACTGGGCAAGACCTACCGATCGGGCGCCCACAGCCATCGCCGTGATATCCGCAAGCCTCTGACGGGTTCGGTCGTCGTTGGCGTCGACGGCGTTTCGCAGCTGGCGGGAACCGATTTCAGCGTGGATTACGTTACCGGCGAGGTGACATTCGCTGTCACGCCGGCGCCCGGCGCCATCCTGACGTCAGGCTATGAATTCGATGTGCCGGTCAGGTTCGATACCGATCGGCTGGAAATCAATCTGGCCTCGTTTTCCGCAGGCGACATTCCCAACATTCCAATCATCGAGGTACGGAGCTGATGCGTGCTATTTCCCCGGAGATGCTGGCGCATTTCAAAACTGGCGCCACAACGATATGCCGATGCTGGAAGGTGGAGCGTGTTGATGGCGTTGTCATGGGCTTTACAGATCACGACAGCGATCTGGACGTCGACGGTGCAACCTATCAGGCGTCCACCGGCTTTGACGCGGCGGCCCTGCAAACGTCGGCCGGGCTGAGTGTCGACAACACGGCTGCGGTTGGCGCCTTGTCGGCTGCCGGAATAACCGAAGCTGATATTGCCAAGGGAAAATATGATGGCGCCGCGATTGTCCAGATGCTGGTGAACTGGCAGGACAGTTCCCAGAACCTGGTTATCTTTCGCGGAAGTCTGGGCGAGGTTGCGCGCGGTGACGGGTCGTTCGAAGTGGAACTTCGGGGATTGGCCGAAGGCCTGAATCACGCCATCGGACGCAGCTATTTGCGCCAGTGTGACCGGCGTCTGGGCGATGCAAAATGCGGCGTGGACGTTTCAGGCGCGGCTTTTAGCGGTGTCGGCGTTGTCGAGCATGTGGACGGAACGCCGGAAATCTACATAGCGGATGCCGACACATTCGATGATGGCTGGTTTTCACATGGGCGCATCGAGTGGGTGACCGGACAGAATGCCGGTCTGGTCTGCGATATCAACTCCGACCGACTGGATGGAGCCGTACGGGTACTGGATTTGTGGCAACAGCCCCATTTTCCCGTCAATCAGGGGGACGAAGTCCGCTTGATAGCAGGGTGTGACAAACTGGCCGGCACCTGCAAGGCAAAGTTCGCCAATTTCGTAAATTTCAGGGGCTTTCCGCATTTGCCCGGCGAGGACTGGGTGACGGCCTATCCCGTGTCAGCGAATGCAAACAACGGCGGAAGTATCGTTCCCTATGAGTGATCGGGAAGCGGAGAGAGTTGTAAGGGCCGCGCGCGGATGGCTGGGGACGCCATATGTCCACCAGTGCAGCGCCCGGGGTCAGGGAACAGATTGCCTTGGCCTGTTGCGCGGAGTCTGGCGCGAAGTTGTCGGCGAAGAGCCAGTGACAATTCCGGCGTACACTCCGGATTGGTCGGAGTGCTCTAAACTTGAGAGGCTGTGGCAAGCGGCGCGAGAGCATCTGGTCGAAGTCCCGGTAGATCCGATGCGTTCCGGCTGCGTCGTACTGTTCAGGATGCAGCGGAATTCAGTCGCGAAACATCTTGCTATTCTGGCAGGGGGTTCGGCCGGAATGCCGACAATTATTCATGCCTACAGCGGCAAGGGTGTGGTGGAGACGCCGCTGACCGCGCCGTGGATAAGGCGAATAGTGTCACAATTTCAATATCCTAAAGGGGGAAACTGATACATGGCGACGATCGTATTGTCAGCCGCCGGTGCAGCCATCGGAGGTGCAATCGGGGGCAGTGTGCTGGGTGTTTCCGCTGCTGTGATAGGGAAGGCTGTCGGTGCGACCATAGGGTCAGCAATTGA
>JBFIHV010000062.1:0-9955 GCA_041601595.1 Amylibacter sp.
ACCTGCCGATGCAGGCGGAGCAGGTACTGGCCTCGCCTGACGGTTTCATCTGGAAGCTGAAGGCGGACAAGGGGCTTTTTCGGATCACGGGATCGGACGCCGCGATCGGCAATATGAGCTGGAGCCGTTTCTGGCTGGCGGGAATCATCCCGGTCGCCCGCGCCGGCGGCACGCCCGATCACGCCCGCTCCGCCTTCGGCCGACATGTTGCCGAGGCCGTTTTCTGGACACCGGCCGCACTGTTGCCCCAAGAGGGCGTCGTCTGGGAGGGTGTCGATGACACAACCGCGCGCGTCACCGTCAGATCCGGCGGCATGGAACAAACGGTGCAGGTCACCGTCGATGATGCGGGCCGTCCGGTGAAAGTCAGCTTTCCGCGCTGGAGCGATGCAAACCCCGACAAGACCTTTCGCCTGCAGCCCTTCGGCGGTTATCTTTCAAATTTCAGGGAGTTTGACGGTTTCACTCTGCCGACCCGCATCGAGGCCGGCAATTTCTTCGAGCAAGAGGATTATTTCCCCTTCTTCCTGATCGACGTCACCGGGATCAGTTTTCCCTGAGACCGGCGCGCGCTCACTGCTTCTCGAAAAAGATGATCACTTCACCCACGTCCAGCCCGAATTTCTTCATATAGGCGCGGTTCAGAACCCGCTTGTCGTCCAGCCGCCACATCCAGTCGTCGAAGCTGACCTTGACCGACCCGTCCGGCAGCGGCAGGTCGATCCTGTACTTCCAGTTGAAGGTGTCGGCCTTCTCCGTGCCCAGCGCTTCGCCGATCACACCGGCGGCGGAACCGGACCATGTGTCGTCGCCGGTTTTCGTCAGGGTCCAGACGCGCTGTTCCTCGTAACCGTCGGAATAGGTGAAATCCTCGGTCAGGATCAGCGTCTTGCCGTCCCACTCGCCGTTCATGTCCACGACGAAGCGGCGGCTGACGTTTCCGAACAGATCCTGAAACTGGCCGTGGGCCACGACGTGGCCTTCGAAATACTCTTCGAGGTCGAGTTTCGGCCCCCCGAGAGAGGCGTCATCGAGGGCCGGTTTCGCCGTGCAGGCGGCAAGTATCGGGATAAGGGCGAGGGCTGCGAATTTGTATATCATGCTGTTTGTACGCCCGACGCCCCGGATCGGATCATTCGCTTGAGATTCGATCTGCATCGGCGTATGACCCGCGCATGCTAGACGACAACACAGATATCCATCCCCTGTTCCAGGGCGCGCCCTCGACAACGGAGTTCAAGAAACTCCGCAAACGCATCGTGCGCCAGACCCGCGAGGCGATCGAGGAATTCGGCATGGTCGAGCGCGGCGCGCGCTGGCTGGTCTGCCTGTCGGGCGGCAAGGACAGCTATACCTTGCTGGCGGCGCTGACCGAGCTGCAATGGCGCGGCCTGCTGCCGGTCGAAATCCTCGCCTGCAACCTCGACCAGGGCCAGCCGAACTTTCCGGCCACCGTCCTGCCGGAGTTCCTGGAAAAGATGGGCGTGCCGCACCGGATCGAATTTCAGGACACCTATTCCATCGTCAAGGAAAAGGTTCCCGCCAACCGCACCTATTGCGCCATGTGCTCGCGCCTGCGCCGCGGTAACCTCTACCGCATCGCCCGCGAAGAGGGCTGCTCGGCGGTGGTCCTCGGCCACCACCGCGACGATATCCTCGAAACCTTCATGATGAACCTGTTCCACGGCGGCAGGCTGGCGACAATGCCGCCCAAGCTGGTGAATGAGGAAGGCGACCTGTTCGTCTATCGCCCGCTGGCCTTCGTGGCCGAGGCGGATTGCGAGAAATTCGCCCGCGACATGAGCTATCCGATCATTCCCTGCGACCTCTGCGGTTCGCAGGACGGGTTGCAGCGCCAGCAGGTCAAGGCCATCCTCGACGGCTGGGAACGCAACAGCCCGGGCCGGCGTCAGGTGATGTTCCGCAGCCTCATGAATGTGCGCAAGACCCATCTGTTGGATCAGGACCTGTTCGATTTCGCCGGTCTGCTGCGGCCAAATCCCGCCGAATCCCGCCCGCAGGAAGAGGCTTAAAAACCTTGACCTTTCCCTGCTCTTTCTATTGAACCAAGCAGACTCGAAAATAATCCCTGTCAGGACGTATTTATGGACGAAAACAATCGCAATCTGATCCTTGCCTCGGCACTCAGCTTTGTCGTGATCCTAGCGTGGTTCTTCTTTTTTCCGCCGGAACAGCAGGGACAGGTCCCGCAGACGGCGGTCACGGATGCAACGCAGGCGACGCCGGGCGTTGCCACTACGCCTGCCGTCCCTTCCGCCGGGCAACCGGCCGTGGCCCCGTCCGTCACGCCGACGCTGGAAGCCTCGCGCGATGCGGCGCTTGCCAAGACGCCGCGCGTCGCCATCAAGACCGCGCGGCTGAGCGGATCGATGTCGCTGAAAGGCGGCCGGATCGACGACCTGAGACTGCGCGACTATAACGTGCAATTGAACGACCCGTCCGAAAAGGTCACCCTGCTGTCGCCGGCGGCGGGACCGAATGCGTATTATGCGCTCTATGGCTGGGCACCCGCCGGTGACCTGTCCTTCGAGGACGTTCCCGGCGCAAACACGCCCTGGACGGTCGAGAGCGGCTCCGAGATCACGGAAACCACGCCAGTGGTCCTGCGCTGGGACAACAGCAAGGGCGTAACCTTCCGCCGCACGATCTCGGTGGACAAGAACTACATGTTCACGATCAAGCAGACGGTTGAAAACAATTCCGGGTCCAACCTGCGTCTGGCCCCATACGGCATCGTGGCACGCCACGGAGAACCGGACACCATCGGTTTCTATATCCTGCACGAGGGCGTCGTGCGCTCCTCTGACGGTGAAATTCAGGAGATCGATTACGACGACATGCCGGACCAGACCGTCGATCCGGCCGAACAGGCGGCGATCGACGCGAAAAATGTCACTGAAAACGGCTGGATCGGGTTTACCGACAAATACTGGATGACGACCTTGATCGCCTCCCCGGGGCAACCGTTCAAATCCGTCGCCAAATACACCGCCTTCAACGACACCTACCAGACAGACATGCGCCTGCCCGTGGTCGAGATTGCCAATGGCGCCTCGCAGGACGTGACGACAATGCTGTTTGCCGGTGCGAAGGAATGGGACGCCATTCGCGGTTACGAGGAAACCCTTGGCATCAACCAGTTTGTCGATTCAATCGACTGGGGCTGGTTCTTTTTCCTGACCAAACCGATTTTCCAGGTTCTGCACTGGCTGCACGGCGTGATCGGCAACATGGGCCTCGCCATTATCGGCCTGACGCTGATCATCAAGGGATTGCTGTTCCCGCTGGCCTACAAGTCCTTCGTTTCCATGGCGCGGATGAAAGAACTCCAGCCGGAAATGGAAAAACTGAAAGAGCGCGCCGGCGACGACAAGCAGATGATGCAGCAGGAAATGATGAAGCTGTATCGCGAAAAGAAAGTGAACCCGGCGGCCGGCTGTCTGCCCATTCTGCTGCAGATCCCGATCTTCTTCTCGCTCTACAAGGTGATCTTCGTGACCATCGAGCTGCGTCACCAGCCGTTCTTCGGATGGATCGAAGACCTTTCCGCGCCCGATCCCACCTCGCTGCTGAACCTGTTCGGCCTGCTGCCGTGGAATACGCCCGATCCGTCGTCTTTCCTGAGCATCCTGTCGATCGGCGTGTTCCCGATCCTGATGGGCGTCACCATGTGGCTGCAGCAAAAACTCAACCCCGCCCCCACGGACAAGACCCAGGCCCAGATTTTTGCCTGGATGCCATGGATATTCATGTTCATGCTGGGCCAGTTCGCCTCGGGTCTGGTGATCTACTGGGTGGCCAACAACACCATTACCTTCATCCAGCAATATACGATCATGCGCATGCAGGGCGTCAAGCCCGATATCTGGGGCAACATGTTCGGCGGGTTGCTGAAGCGAAAGAAAGCTGACGGCTGATGGCACAGGTCGCAGAGCTGTATCGCCACCCGATCAAGGCCCACGGTTGCGAAGCTCTGACCCAAGTCACTCTCGCGGCGGGCAAGACCTTTCCCTGGGACAGGGTCTGGGCCGTCGCGCATGAGGCCGCCAAGATTGCTCCGGACAGTCGCGACTGGGCCGCCTGCGCGAATTTCTCGCGTGGGGCCAAGGCGCCCGCATTGATGGCGATCCGCGCGCGGCTGGACGAGGCCGCGAACCTGGTCCACCTGAGCCACCCGCAACTGGGCTCTGTCTCGGGCAATCCCGACCTGCCCGCGGATGCGGCAAGGCTGATTGACTGGGCAAGGCCGTTGATGCCGGACGGGCGCGCGCAGTCGGCCTTTATAGCCAAGGCCGACCGCGGCATGACCGACACGCCCTACCCGTCCATCTCGATCAACTCCCGTGACACGCTCGCAGCGCTGTCGGCCCTTGCCGGCGCCGACATCTCGCCCTTGCGGTTCCGTGCCAATATCTGGGTCGAGGGTCTGTCCCCGTGGCAGGAGTTCGACTGGGTCGGCAAGGAAATCCGCATTGGCGATGTTCAATTGGCGGTGCGCGCGCGGATCGGACGCTGTCTTGCCACCGCGGCGAATCCCGATACGGGCGAACGCGATCTGGACACGCTCGATCTTTTGAAACAAGCCTGCGGCGCGCAGGACTTCGGCATCTATGCCGAAGTTGTAAACGGCGGCGCCGTCCGCCTTGGCGACGGGGTAGAAATCCTATGACCGAAATGCGTTTCACTCTGGCCGAAGAGCCGGATCACGCCGACGCCGAACGCGGCCGCCTGCTGTTCGCGGGACCGTGCGATTTCCTGAAAGGCGTTGTCGCGATGGACGGAATGCCGCCGTCCGACCGGCTGGAGGTCTGTTTCGCCGGCCGCTCGAACGTCGGCAAATCCAGCTTGATCAACGCGCTGACCGGGCGCAAGGCGCTGGCGCGGACCTCGAACACGCCGGGCCGGACGCAAGAGATCAACTTTTTCACGCTGGGCGACGCGCATTACCTGGTCGACGTGCCGGGCTACGGCTTCGCCAACGCGCCGGTCGCGGTGGTCGGAAAATGGCAGCGGCTGCTGAAAGCCTACCTGTCCGGCCGCCCCAGCCTGCGGCGCGTGTTTCTGCTGATCGACGGACGGCACGGGCCCAAGGCCGTGGACGAAGAGATCATGGACCTGCTCGACCGTTCCGCCGTCACGTTTCAGGCCGTCATCACCAAGTCCGACAAGCCGCGCGGGGACGAACTGGAAAAAGCCATCGACCGGACGCGGGAGGTGCTGGCCAAGCATCCCGCCGCCTATCCGGAAATCGTCGTGACCAGCGCCGAGAAAGGCGAGGGCATCGCCACCTTGCGCAGCATCATCGCGACGATGGTCTGACCGCCGGTTCCGGTTGACCGCCGCGGCAAATAATACATCATTGAACCATGCGGAGCGAATCCGTCGCTTGCCCCTTGGCGCGATCCGGCAAAACCGCTAAAGCTGGCAGAGTTTTCAGGGGATAAGGCACGTGGAGAAATCAAAAGCGATGGAACGCGACAGCATTGCAACGGCCCGTATGTTGAGCGAGGCCCTGCCTTTCATCCGGCGCTACGACGGCGCCGTCATCGTGATCAAGCTGGGCGGCCATGCCATGTCCAGCGATGAGGCGATGGACAGCTTTGCCCGTGACATCGTGCTGATGCGCCAGTGCAACCTGCACCCGGTGATCGTGCACGGCGGCGGGCCGATGATCAACGCGATGCTGGAAAAACTGGACATCAAATCGGAATTCGTCGACGGCAAACGCGTCACCGACAAGGACACCGTCGAGGTGGTCGAAATGGTGCTGTCCGGCTCTGTCAACAAACGCATCGTGCAGGCGATCAACCGGCAGGGCGGCAAGGCCGTCGGCCTGTCCGGCAAGGACGCCGACCTCATCGTGTGCACGCAAGCAGAGGGCGACCTCGGCCTGGTGGGCGAACCGGTCGGCATCAACGCCGGCGTCATCGACACCCTGTCGGCCGGCGGCTTCATCCCCGTCATCGCGCCCATCGGCACCGGACTGGACGGCGAGACCTTCAACATCAACGGCGACACTGCGGCCGGCGCGATCGCGGCGGGGCTCAAGGCCGACCGCCTGTTGCTGCTGACCGATGTCGCGGGCGTCAAGGACAAGGACGGCGATATCCTGACCGATCTGAATGCGAAGCAGGTGCACGAGCTGATCCGGGACGGCGTGATCTCGGGCGGCATGATCCCCAAGGTCGAGACCGCGCTGGAGGCGCTGAAACATGGCGTGCGGGCGGCGGTCATTGTTGACGGTCGCAAGCCCAATGCCTGTTTGCTGGAACTTTTCACGACCTACGGCTCGGGCAGTATGATCCGCGCCTGACACGAAAGGCGGGCTATGGAAAACGAAGCAACCATTCGTCTTACGGTCTTTCTGGGCCTGTTCGCCATCCTCGCGGTGGCGGAACGCCTGTCGCCGCGCCGCGCCCGGACCCAGCCCACCGCAACCCGCTGGTTCACCAACTGGTCGATCGTCATTCTGGATACGCTGACCGTCCGGCTGATGGCGGTCGCCATGCCGCTGCTGGCGGTCGGGGCAGCGATCGACGCCGGAAACCTCGGCTGGGGTCTGTTCAATAACACGGCCCTGCCGCTGTGGTTCGAGGTTCTGACGGCGGTCCTGATCCTCGACCTCGTGATCTGGGCGCAGCATCTGGTCACGCACAAGGTGCCGGTCCTCTGGCGCCTGCACCGTGTCCATCACGCCGACCGCGACATGGACGTCACGACCGCCATCCGGTTCCATCCGGTCGAGATCGCCTTGTCGATGCTGCTGAAGATCGGAGTGGTCTATCTGCTCGGCCCGTCCGCCGTCGCCGTGATCCTGTTCGAAGTGATCCTCAACGGCATGGCCATGTTCAACCACGCCAATCTGAGGCTGCCGCTGGCGCTGGACCGCATTCTGCGTCTGGTGATCGTCACGCCCGACATGCACCGCGCGCATCATTCCGTCCTGCGCGAGGAGCATGACAGCAATTACGGCTTCAACCTGTCGGTCTGGGACCGGATCTTCGGCACCTATACCGACCAGCCGAAAGGCGGCCACGACGGCATGACCGTCGGCCTCCAGTGGCAGGACGACCGGCCGAGCAAACTCGGCTGGAGCCTGTTGCTGCCGTTCCGACGCAAATGAAGCTCGATGAAATCGACCGCCACGCACGGGCGACGGGGCTGGAGGTTCTCGGGGCCTTCCACCCGGACCGGAACGACCGGGACGCCGGCGGTGCGGGCACTGTGGTTCTGCTGGGACCATCGCGGCGGTTCTGGGACATCCTGACAGCTTCGCCCGAATTTTCCGAGCGTGACCACCCCGTCGACCGGTGGTCGGCGCGCGTGATCACCGCGCTGGCGGAGCAACTGGCCGCGCGCGCGATCTTTCCGTTCGGCGGACCGCCCTATTCCCCCTTCCTGAGCTGGGCGAAGCGCACCGGCCGTGCCTGGAACAGCCCCGTCGGCATGCTGGTCCACGACACCCACGGATTGCTGGTTTCCTACCGCGGCGCGCTGGCATTCGACCGGAGGCTGGAAATTCCGCGCTCAGGCGGCCCAAGCCCCTGCGCGGCCTGCTATGCCCGACCGTGCCTGACGGCCTGTCCTGTGGGCGCATTGGGCGCGCAGGGCTATGATGTGCCGGCCTGTCATGCCTTTCTGCACAGCGAGGCCGGACAGGATTGTATGACGCGCGGCTGTGCTGTACGCAGGTCCTGCCCGGTCAGCGAAGGCGCGCACCGGAGCGAAGAGCAATCGGCGCACCACATGCGCGCATTCCGGGGTGGCAGATGAAACGCCTGATATTGGTCAGACACGCGAAGTCGGATTGGGACGATCCGTTCAACGGCGACCACAGCCGCCGCCTGAACGCGCGCGGCCATGCGGCCGCGAAGGTCGTCGGAGCCTGGCTGGCGGCGCAAGGCCACCTGCCCGATCATGTTCAGTGCTCCACCGCGACGCGCTGTATCGAAACCTGGGAAGAGATAAAACAGGCCGCCGGTCTGGACGTGACGCCGGAATATGTCCAAGGCATCTACCATGCCTCCAGCGACGTCATGATGACGATCCTGAACCGCGCCGAAGGCGACACCGTGATGATGCTCGGCCACAATCCCGGCATCGCGGATTTTGCCGAACGGTTGATCAAGGGGCCGCCGCCGGACCACGAGAAGTTCTTGCAGTACCCGACCGCCGCCGTGACCATTCTGGATTTCGACGTGGACGACTGGGCCTATGTGAATTTCGGCGAGGGCAGGCTGGTGGAATTCGTGGTTCCGAAGGATCTGGCGTAAAAAAAACCCGGCCGGGGCCGGGTTCTTTCAGTTCGATTTCAAACCTGGCCCTAGTGGCCCAGAATCTGCGACAGGAACAGTTTGGTCCGGTCCGACTGCGGGTTGTTGAAGAACTCTTCGGGCTCGTTCTGCTCCACGATCTGGCCGGCATCCATGAAGATGACGCGGTTGGCGACCTGACGGGCAAAGCCCATCTCGTGCGTGACGCAGAGCATGGTCATGCCCTCTTCGGCCAGTTCGATCATCGTATCCAGAACTTCCTTGATCATTTCCGGATCGAGCGCCGAGGTCGGCTCGTCGAACAGCATCACGCGCGGGCGCATGCACAGCGAGCGGGCGATCGCCACGCGCTGCTGCTGACCGCCGGACAACTGGCCGGGGTATTTGCCGGCCTGTTCCGGGATCTTGACCTTCTCGAGGAAGTGCATCGCGGTTTCCTCGGCTTCCTTCTTGGGGATCTTGCGGACCCAGATCGGCGCCAGCGTGCAGTTTTCGAGGATCGTCAGATGCGGGAACAGGTTGAAGTGCTGGAAGCACATGCCGACCTCTGACCGGATCTTGTCGATGTTCTTCAGGTCGGACGACAGAACCGTTCCGTCCACCTCGATCTTGCCTTCCTGATGTTCCTCCAGCGCGTTGATGCAGCGGATCAGGGTGGACTTGCCCGAACCGGACGGACCGCAGATCACGATCCTCTCTCCGCGATAGACCGTCAGGTTGATATCGCGCAGCACATGGAAGGTTCCGTACCACTTGTTCATGTTGGTGATCTGGATGGCGACCTCGTCCGAGACCTCCATGCGTTTGGCGGGTGCTTCGTTTGCAGCTTTGGCCATTTTTGTATTCCTTATCGGTGCCCGGTTTGGAGCTTGCGCTCCAGATACATGGAGTATCGGGACATTGAGAAACAGAAGATGAAGAAGACGAGCGCGATGAAGCCGTAAAGCTCCCACACGATGCCGTTCCAGTTGGTGTCCGAGCGGATGGTGTTCGTCAGACCGATCGGGTCCAGCAGGCCGATGATCGACACAAGCGTGGTATCCTTGAACAGCCCGATGAAGGTGGACACGATCGACGGGATCGAGATCTTAAGCGCCTGCGGCATGATAACCAGCCGTTGTGCCTGCCAGTAGTCCAGTCCGAGACTGTCTGCCGCCTCGTACTGGCCCTTCGGCAGCGCCGCCAGGCCGCCCCTTATCACCTCGGCCATATAGGCCGACGCAAACAGGGTGACCATGATCATAACGCGCAGGATAAGGTCGAAGTTCGTTCCCGGTGGCATGAAGATGTTCAACAGCGTGGACGCCACGAACAACAGTGTGATCAGGGGAACGCCGCGAATGAATTCGATGAATCCGACGCACATCGACTTCAGGATCAGCAGGTCCGACTGACGCCCGAGCGCCAGCAGGATGCCGATCGGCAGCGACAGGGCGATACCCGTCACACCGATCGTCACCGACAGCATGAAGCCACCGAACTTCGCCGATTCCACGTGCTCGATCGACAGCGGGACGGCGGACTGCAATCCTGTTGCCACCGGACCCGCGAGGAACAGCCACCACAAGACCGGAACGACAATCGCAGCGGACACGGCCGCAAGATTTCCGGCAATTTTGCTGACTGCTCCGTAAGCGAAGTAACCGATCGCAAAGCCGGCC